>JACQEH010000018.1 GCA_016200675.1 Chloroflexota bacterium
GACCTCGTCGGCCATCCCGAGGGCGGCAGCGTGGAGCGGCGCCACGCCCTCGTGAACCGCTACGCCGTCGAACGGGTGGCCGCCGACATCGAGCTCGGGTTCTATTTCCCGGGGGCGGCCTTCCGGACCACTGGCGGCCGGCCGCTCAGCTAGGTCGACGCCCGGCGCGTCGCGAGAGGCGCGTCGCGAGAGGCGCGTCGCGAGAGGCGCGACCTACCCACGGGAGCCGCTCCCGGATCGCGGCCGGTCGGCCGTCCGATGGGGGTAGTGGTGGCCGCGGGCGGGCCGCCCCTCGACGGGGCCGCGGAGCGGTTGTGGCTCGGCGTTCCGGTCGGGCACGAACCCGTCCTCGACCTTCCAGGGGATGGCCTGCTTCAGCAGCCGCTGGACGCCCCGCAGGAGGTCCGCCTCGTCGATCGAGACGAGGCTCACCGCGTCCCCGGCCGCGCCGGCCCGGCCGGTCCGGCCGATCCGGTGGATGTAGTCCTGGGCCTGCCACGGCAGCTCGAAGTTGACGACGCGCGGCAGGTCCTCGATGTCAAGGCCCCGGGCCGCGACGTCGGTGGCGACCAGGACGCGGATCGTGCCGGTCTTGAAGCCCTCGAGGGCACGGGTCCGCTCCGGCTGCGAGCGGTCGGAGTGGATGGCGACGGCGTCGATCCCGCGCCGGTCGAGGTACGTGGCGAGTCGCGTCGCCCCGATCTTCGTCCGGGTGAAGACGAGGACCTGGCCCCACGCCTCCCTGACGATGAGGTGGGCCAGGAGGGCCTCCTTGCGATCGCGGTCGACCGGGTAGACGAGCTGGCGGATGGCCTCGACCGTGGTGTTGCGGCGAGCGACCTCGACCACCTCGGGATCCCGGAGGATCGTCCCGGACAGGCGCCGGATGTCGTCCGAGAAGGTCGCCGAGAACATGAGGTTCTGGCGCCGCGGCGGAAGCAGGGCGATGATCTTCTGGATATCCGGCAGGAAGCCCATGTCGAGCATCCGGTCGGCCTCGTCGAGGACGAGGATCTCGACCTGGCCCAGGTTCACGGTCTTCTGGCCGACGTGGTCGAGGAGCCGTCCCGGCGTCGCGACGAGGAGCTCGACCCCCGCCCGGAGCTCCTTGGTCTGGGGCTCGATCGGGATGCCGCCGAAGACGACCGCAGGTCGCAGCGGGACCGTCCGGCCGTAGGTCGTCACGCTCTCGTCGACCTGCATCGCCAGCTCCCGGGTGGGGACCAGGATCAGGCAGCGCACGGGGTGGCGCGCGGGCGAGAAGGACGTGTTGGCGTGCTTCCGGAGGCGGTCGAGGATCGGCAGCACGAAGGCGGCGGTCTTGCCGGTGCCGGTCTGGGCCGCCGCGAGGACGTCGCGGCCGGCAAGCACGTGGGGGATCGCGGCGGCCTGCACCGGCGTGGGCTCGGTATACCCCTCCTCGGCCACCATGCCGACGAGATCGGCCGACAGGCCGAGCGTTTCGAAGGACAACACCTGCTCCTGGCTGCCCGGCGCGCGGCCGCGATCTGGTGCGGCGTCGCGGACGACAGGCAGCCCGAGGATAGCCGATCGAGGCATGGATGGCCCCGCCCGAGGTCCGAGCGTGTCCGGGGGAGGTCTGCGGAACCCGCACCTCCGGTCCCCGGCCGCTCCTCCCGTGGTCCCAAGAACCCCTCGCCGCGGCCCACGGCGGCCCAACGACCGGCGCCGCCCGCGGCGGCCCAACGACCGGCGCCGCCCGCGGCGGCCCAACGACCGGCGCCGCCCGCGGCGGCCCAACGACCGGCGGCGCCGCCCGCGGCGGCCCAACGACCGGCGCCGCCCGCGGCGGCCCAACGACCGGCGCTGGGGCACACGGGTCACCAATCCGGACTCCAGCGTGCTCGTCACCGCGCGCCGGCTGTCGAATCCGCCTCGGTGCCACGCTCGCTCGTGCCGAGGTTGGCGCCCCACGTGCCCCATGGGTTCTCGCCGCCGCCCCGGCTCCGCCGGGGACGGCTACGATGGCCGGAGTGGGTGCGCAGGGAACGCGGGCGATCGATGAGCTCCGCCGAGCCGGCATCGACCATGTCGTCGTCCCGTACGAGTTCCAAGAGCCTGCCGGCCATCGGCGCGAAACGCGGCCCGCCTACGGCGCCGATGCCGCGACCGCGCTCGGGATCGCACCGGACCGGATCTGCAAGACCCTCGTCGTCGACCTGGACGGCGAGCCTGGCCGCGGTCCTCGACGCGCATCGGGCGGAGCTCGCCGAGCCGGCTGTGGCCCAGCGCTCGACCGGCTACGTCGTCGGCGGGATCAGCCCAATTGGGACGCGCCGCCGCCTCCGGACCGTCATCGATGCCCGGGTCCTGGACCTGGCCACGGTTCACGTTTCGGCCGGCCGCCGTGGCCTGCAGGTCGCGCTCGCCCCCTCGGATCTCGTTCGGGTCACGGGCGCGCTGGTCGCGGCAGTCGGGACCCCTCGCGCCTGATGCGCTCGGCGCATCGAACGCGCCCGGTCGAAACCACGAGCCGTCGATGCGATGCGCCGGGAGCATGAAACAGGCTGCATGACGCGTTGGGACGTGCCGACGATGTACCTGACGCATCGGAAGAGCCTCGGCCCGGAATGAATCGGGCTGCGCGACTAGCGGGCGCACGTCATCCGATGCGTGAGGGGCATGAAAGCGGCCGGGTGACGCTCCCGGCGCGCAGGCGCTCGGTATCGATGCCTCCCGCGCGTCGACCGTCGCGCCCACGCTGAGCCGGGAGCCGGGAGCCGGGAGCCGGGAGCCGAGAGCCGGGAGCCCGGAGCCCGGAGCCAGGAGCCAGGTCGCCGAGGTCCCTGATATGGAGCCTGGAGTCAAGAAAGTGAAAGATGGTATTGACAAAGTGAAAACTAGTATGCGATAACCTCGGCAGACAGACCCCACCGAGGACCAACCGCCAATGCCGCACGACGTCATCTCGACCTGCCCCGTCTGCTCCGGAGAACTGGCCATCACCCGCCTCCACTGCCGCAGCTGCGGGACCACCCTCGAGGGCGACTTCAGCGTCGGCCGCTTCGGCCGCCTGAGTCGCGAGCAGCTGGCCCTGCTCGAGAGCTTCCTCCGCTCGCGGGGCAACCTCCGCGACATGGAGCGGGAGCTCGGCCTCTCCTACCCGACCGTCCGGTCGCGCGTCGAGGCGCTCGTCCGCTCGCTCGGCTTCGGGCCCCGGTCCGACGCCGACGAACCCGTCGCCGAACCCACTGATCCGGCCACGACGACGGCCGACGCCGCAGCCATCCAGCAGGCACGCCAGCAGCTCCTGGAGCGGCTCGCCCGCCACGAGATCAGCGCCGAGGACGCGGCCGACGCGATCCGGGCGCTGGGGAGGACCTCCCGATGACCGTCGAGAACGCCGCCACCTATGAGCATCGGATCGGCGCAACCGGCCGCTTCCAGCTCCGCCAGATGTCCGGCTCGGTCGTCGTCCGGGCAGTCGACGGCGACACCGTCCGGGTCCTCGAGAAGTCCGGGAAGTCGATCGCCGAGGCCTTCCAGGTCGATGCCGCCGACGGACGCCTCAGCCTCACCTCGCCGGATCGCGGCGGGATCGACCTCGTCGTCTTCGGGATCGGGCGTCGCTCGTCGCTGGACCTCGACGTCCAGGTGCCGCGAGGGGCCGATGTCACCATCGAGACGGCGAGCGCCGACGTCGACATCGACGGCCTCGTCAGCCGGACCAAGGTCCGGACCGCATCCGGCGACCTCGAGATGACCGCCATGGCTGGGACGCTCGAGGTGGACGCGGTGTCCGGCGAGGTCACCGTGAGCGCCGTCGCCGCCCTCGACCTGCGGGCCCGGACCATCTCCGGCGACCTCGACATCCGTGCCCCTCAGCTCGGCAAGGCGGCGGTCGAATCGACCTCGGGCGATGTCCGCCTCGACGCGCTCCTGGCGGGCAGCGGCCCCTTCGAGATCCAGACGGTCAGCGGTGATGTGACGATCGTCGGCCGATCCGGGATCAGGGTCGAGGCGAGGACGGTGACCGGCGACCTCCGGAGCGACCTCCCGCATCGGGTCGATAGGTCGCTTGGCAGGAAGCAGCTCGTCGTGGGCGACGGCGGCACGGCGGTCACCTTCCGCTCCGTGAGCGGCGACCTTCGCGTCGTGGAGCCCCGGGACGGGTCGGCATCGATCCCGTTCGCCGCGCCGGCCCCGGCGGCGGTAGCGCCGACCGGGCCCGCGATGCCGGCGCGGCCGGTGCTGCCGGCGCGGCCGGTGCTGCCCCAGCCGGCGGTCGATGTCCAGGCCGCGGAGGCCGGCGGAACGATCACGGCGCATGAGGCCGGCCACGAGGTGGCTCGCCTGGACGTCCTCCGTGCCCTCGAGCGGGGCGAGCTCAGCGTCGAGGCCGCGATGCAGCGCCTCGCCGACATCGAGGAGGCCTGACGTGGGCGGCGCCTTCGAGGACGTCCTCCGGCTCGTCGCGGAGGGACGCCTGACGGCCGCGGAGGCCGCCCCGATCCTCGACGCCCTCGGGACCGCCGCATCGAAGCCCAGGCCGTCGGCGAGCCCGGCCGGATCCGCCGGACCGGCCGGATCCGCCGGACCGGCCGGCCACGCGGGGGAGGGGGACGGCGATTCGAGCGGCAAGCCCCGCTTCGCCCGGATCGAGGTCCGGGACAACGGCAAGCGCGTCGTCGACCTGCGGATCCCGATCTCGCTCGGTCGCTTCGCCCTCGGGCGGGTGCCCGGCCTGTCGGCCCAGCACATCGCCGACGTCGAGCAGGCGGTCGCCAGCGGCGATCGCGGCCCGATCCTCGATGTCCAGGACGAGGACGGCGATGGCGTCCGGATCGTCCTCGAGTAGGCAGCGCGACCGCAATCAGCCAGTCAACCCACCAAACATTCGACCAGCAGGAAGGGACCTGACCGATGTTCCACATGACGGCCTTCGCAGACGACCGGATCCGCGACCTGTACACCACCGCCGCCGAGCTTCGCTACGCTCGCTCGACCCCCGCCGCGGGCCCGCGCCTCCACGGCCTGCGGCTCCGGCTCGGGACGATCCTCCTGCATGCGGGCACGGCGCTGGGGAGGGGCGCCCGCCCGGCCGCGGCGAGCCGCCTCGCGCGTTGACGGACCCCCGCCGGCGTCGGCTCCCCGCCGGCGTCGGCATCGAGACCGGCGTCGGCTCCCCCGAGCCGGCGGGGTACCATCCCGCGCATGACGAGCGCTGATCGCCTCCATCTCACGGGCAACGACGCAGCCGACCGGCTCCTGGCCGAGGAGCCGCTGGCCCTCCTCATCGGCTTCGCCCTGGACCAGCAGGTGACCGTCCAGAAGGCGTTCTCCGGGCCATTCGACCTCAAGTCCCGGCTCGGCCATCTCGATGCCGCGAAGATCGCGGCCCTCGATCCAGCCGAGCTCGACCGGATCTTCCGGGACCGGCCGGCCCTCCACCGCTTCCCAGGCGCCATGGCCGCCAAGGTCGGCGCCCTGTGCCGCGTCATCACCGAGCGCTACGACGGCGACGCGGGCCGGATCTGGCGCGAGGCGCGCGACGGCGAGGACCTCCAGGCTCGTCTCACGGCGCTGCCCGGCTTCGGTGCCATGAAGGTGGCGGGCGTCACCGCCGTCCTCGCCAAGCGGCTCGGCGTCACGTTGCCCGGAATGGACGCGGTCCTGCCCAGGCATCCGACCCTCGGCGACGTCGACTCGCCGGAGGCCCTCGCCACCTACCAGGCGGGCAAGCGGGCCCACAAGGCCGAGCTCAGGGCGCAGGCGGCCGAGCGCTCGTTCTGATCGGGACGCGGGCGGCGGCTCGCAATTGACGGACCCGCGGCATCCTGCGAAGATCGTTGCGTTCGCAATGATATGGCCGGCCCGCCGCAGCGGCCGGCCTGAAAGATCCGACGGGGTACCCATGGACGACACCATTCACGCAGCTCTGCAGCGGGGCGGCGTCATCGACATCACAACGACCGGCTGGTCGAGCGGGCTCTCCCGCCGGCTCGAGATCGTCTATCACGTCTTCGACGGCCGGATCTACATCAGCGGGATGCCGGTCGCCGGCCGCGAGCGGGCCTGGCTGAAGAACCTCCGGGCCAATCCCCGAATGACCTTCCACCTCACCAAGGGACCGGTCGCGGACCTGCCGGCGACGGCCCGGGTCATCGACGATCCGGCCGAGCGGCACGAGATCCTCGGTCATGTCGCCCGGGTCTGGCGGCGCGATCCGGCCGAGATGGAGGCCCACAGCCCCCTCATCGAGGTCACGGTCGAGGGCTACGAGGCAGGACAGGGGATCGCGGCGGCATAGGCCGAGGCCGGGCGGCCGGGCGGCCGGCCGGCTTGGTCGCGAGGCGCCGGGCCTGGAGGAGGCCGTTTCGCGCTGTCGGCGTTTGACAGGCGCTCGGCCGCGGCCGATCATCGGCACCGATGGCACATATGAGCAACGCAGATGTGCATGACGGCCCGGGGAAGGCACCCTCGGGCACGCCGGCGGCAGGAGACAGGGGAATCGAGGCGAACCCGTCGGACCTCGCCCGCCTCGTCCGGATCAGTCGCCTCTACTACCAGGTCGGCGAGACGCAGGACGAGATCGCGCGACGATTCGGCATCACGAGACCCCACGTTTCGAAGCTCCTGAAGCAGGCCCGCGCCTCGGGCGTCGTCGAGATCCGGATCTACGATGGCCTCGACCGCCCGGATGCGGTGGCCGAGGACCTTCGCCGGCGGTTCGGGCTGCGTGCCGTGCATCTCGCCCCCGCCCTCGAAGGCTCCGACGTCCTGACGCGGCGCCGGGTGGGACAGCTGGCGGCCGACGTCCTCCTGGGCGCGATTCGGAATGGAATGGTCGTCGGCGTCGGCGATGGCGCGTCGATGACGGCGCTCGCCGACGCCATCGACTCCGGGGCCACCCCGACCGCGGCCACGATCGTCCCGCTCTGCGGTGGGTTCTGGAGCAGCCAGGTCAGCCGGGAGCCGTTCCGGCGCATCGCTGACGCTCTCGGCGCGACGCCGCGCGGCCTCCTCGCGCCGGGCCTGCTCGACGACGGGGCAACCCGCGACGCGCTCGCCGCGCACGCCGGGATCCGGGCCGTCACCGACCTCTGGGCGGGGCTCGACGTGGCCGCCTTCGGGATCGGCTCGCCGGCCTGGAGCGAGGCGTCGGTGGGCCGCGAGGCGTTCGCCGAGCTGGAGGCCGCCGAGGCGATCGGCGAGGTCCTGATCGCACCGTTCGACATCGAGGGCCGCTTCGTCGGCGAATCCATGCGCCAGCGCGTGATCGCCTTCGATGCCCGGCACCTTGCCGACGTGTCGGCGAGCATCGGGGTGGCCAGCGGCCGGGCGAAGGTCCGACCGATCGTGGGTGCCCTCCGGGCCGGCATCGTGGGCACGCTCGTGACCGATGTCGATACGGCCGCGGCCGTCCTCGGGCTCGACCGGGACGAGCCGGCGACGATCGGCCCCCGGCGATCGGAGGCGGGCGATGGCTGACCGCCGGCAGGCCTTCCTCGGGATCGACGTCGGATCCAGCGAGCTGCGGGCGGGGCTCATCACGCCCGACGGACGGAGCCTCGGCATCGCCCGGGCGCAGCACGGCATGGCCGTCGACGCCGGGGCCGGCATCGCCGAGCAGGACGCCGAGCGCTGGTGGACAGGGTTGGTGGAGGTGGTCCACGAGCTCTGCGAGCGGCCGGGTGCGGCCTCGGTCGAGGTTGCCGGAATCTGCGTCGACGGCCACGGACCGACCCTCTCGCCGACGGATTCCGACGGCCGGCCGACCCGCCCCGCGATCACCTGGCTCGATCGGCGCGCCGCCGCCGAGGTCCGGACCCTGGCCGACGCGACCGGCCTCCAGGGCTGGGCGCTCGGCGTCCTGCCGGCCGCGCTGTGGCTCGAACGTCACGAGCCGGGCGTCGCCGCCCGCACGGACTGGTACCTGAACAGCTGGGAGGCCCTGACGCTGCGCCTGACCGGCGTCGCGAGGACGACGCTGGCGGCGTCGCAGGCCTGGCCGCCGTCCGCCGAACTGGTCCGGATGGGGCTCCCGGCCGCGAAGCTGGCTCCGCCGATCCCCTCGGGCCATCTCGTCGGCGGCCTGTCGCGGGCCGCGGCGGCGGCGCTCGGCCTTTCGGCCGGGGTGCCGGTCGTCGCCGGGACGGTCGATGCCTTCGCCAGCTTCCACGGCGCCGGAATGGCCGCGCCCGGGGATGCCGTGGATGTCGGCGGATCGGCCGGGGGGTTCGGGGTCTACTGGAGCTCGCGCGTGACGGCCGAGGGCTCGTTCACGACCCCGGCACCACTGGCCGGCCAGTTCGTCGTCGGCGGGGCGATGGCGGCCACGGGGCGGGCCGTGGACTGGTTCCGGGATGCCATCGGGGAGACGCGACTGTCGACCGCCGAGCTCATCGAGGAGGCGGCGGCCATCGGGCCCGGGGCCGACGGGCTCGTCTTCCTGCCCTACCTCGCCGGGGAGCGCTCCCCGATCTGGGACCCCGACGCCCGGGGCGCCTTCGTGGGCCTGACGCTCGCCCACGGGCGGGCCCACATGACGCGGGCGATCCTCGAGGCCGCGGCGCTCGCCATCCGCCACGTCGCCGAGCCGATCCTTGCCGCCGGCGTCCGGGTCGGCGCGATGCGCGTCTCCGGCGCGCCGGCCCGCAGCGACGCCTGGAACCAGCTCAAGGCCGACATCACGGGCTTCCCGGTCGAGGTGCCTCGGGTCCTCGAGACGGCGATCGTCGGGTCGGCGATCCTCGCCGCGCACGGGGTCGGCGCCTTTGCCACCATCCCCGCGGCGATCGCGGGCATGACGGCGATCGACCGCCGGCTCGAGCCGGATCCGGCCGTCGCCGACATCCATGACCGCACGTATCGCGCCTACCGCGCCCTGCACCCCGCTCTCGCGCCGATCCTCGCGGACCTCACGGCGCCCCGCCCGGCGGTCATGGCATGACGGTCGCCGCGAGGTCCGGTCACATCGAGGCGAGGGACCTCACCGTGCGCTTCCGGCGTCGCGACGCCGCGGCGACGACGGCCCTCAGCGGCTTCCACCTGGACGTCCGTCCCGGCGAGATCGTGTCCGTCATCGGGCCCAACGGCTGCGGCAAGAGCACGATGCTGCGCGTCCTGGCCGGGCTGATCGCCCCCTCCGTGGGGATGGCGCTCCTGGACGGCCAGCCGATCCACGGCCCCGACGCCAGGGTGGGCCTGGTCTTCCAGGAACCGCGGCTGCTGCCGTGGCGGACGGTCGCCCGCAACATCGCCTATCCGGTCGAGCTGGCCGGCCTCCCGGAGGCCGAGCGCGAGACGCGGG
Organism: Chloroflexota bacterium; assembly: GCA_016200675.1. Taxonomy (GTDB): domain Bacteria; phylum Chloroflexota; class Limnocylindria; order Limnocylindrales; family CSP1-4; genus UBA5189. The sequence continues at coordinate 9,275 of JACQEH010000018.1, forward strand.
TCAAGGAGCTCCTCCATCGGGTGGGGCTCGCCGACGCCGCGGACCTCCGGCCGGGGCAGCTGTCGGGGGGCATGCGGCAGCGGGCGGCCCTGGCCCGGACGCTGGCGCTCCAGCCCGAGGTGCTCCTCCTGGACGAGCCCTTCAGCGCCCTGGACGCCATGACCCGGGAGCGCTTCAACGTTGAGCTGCTCAAGCTCTGGGAGCGGCTCGGGACCACCATCATCCTGGTCACGCACAGCATCGCCGAGGCGATCTTCCTCGGCGATCGCGTCGTGGTCCTCTCGTCGCGGCCCGGGCACGTGGTGGCGGACATCCGCGTCGAGGTCCCGCGCCCCCGGACCCTCGACCGGCTGGACGAGGCCGCCGTCTCAGCGACGGCTCGCGAGATCCGGGCCCACCTCGAGGCCAACGAGCCATGAGGCGGTCGACCCTCGGCGCGGGCCTCGTTGGCCTGGCGGTCTTCGTGACGGCCTGGAAGGTGATCGTCATCGTCAGCGGGTTCCCGGCCTACATCCTGCCGCCGCCGGAGGCCGTCGGGGCGAGCCTCGTCCAGGCCTGGCTCGACGGGACCATCGAGCCGCATGCCGCCGCAACCCTTGTCGAGATCGGCCTCGGGTTCTCGGTCGGGGCCGGGCTCGCCGTGGTCGTCGGCTACGCCCTCGGCCGATCGGCCCTCATCGCCCGCCTCATCTCGCCCTACATCGTGGCCGCCCAGGCGACGCCGATCCTGGCCCTCGCCCCGGTCCTCGCCCTGTGGTTCGGGCCGGGACTCCTGGGCAAGGTGGTGATCTCCGCCCTCATCGTGTTCTTCCCGGTGGCCGTCTCGACGATGGTCGGGATCCGCTCGGTCGACGCCGGCCTCCTGGAGCTGGGACGGAGCCTCCGGGCGAGCCGCCGCCAGGTCCTCCTGACGCTGGAGATCCCGGCGGCCCTCCCGTCGATCTTCGGGGGCCTCCGCATCGGCGTCACCATCGCCGTCGTTGGGGCGATCGTCGGCGAGTGGGCGGGCGCCCAGTACGGCCTCGGGGTCCTCGTCAACCTCGCCCGGGGCAGCCTCTTCGACACCTCCCTGATGTTTGCGACCCTGGCCACGATCGCCGCGATCGGTGTCGCCCTGTACCTCATCGTCGTCCTCGTCGAGCGGCGGCTCGTCCGCTGGCGCTGACTCACCCCTGGAGGAGATCCCGTTGAACCGTCGCGTCCTCGCCACCGCCCTCGCGGCCTGTGTCGCCCTCCTTGCCTCGGGCTGCGGGGTCGGCCCGGGTGCCTCCTCGAGCGCCGGCAGGACCGCCCTCGTGGTCGGCCTCGGCTACATCCCGAGCGTCCAGTTCGCGCCCTTCTACCTGGCCGAGCAGGCCGGCTACTACACGGCCGCCGGCCTCGACGTGACCTTCCAGAGCAAGATCGAGTCGGACCTCGTCCGGCTCGTCGGCACGGGCGCCATCGACATCGGCGTCGCCGACGGCACGGACGTGATCCCGGCGGTCAGCCAGGGCATCCCGGTCCAGTACATCGCGACGATCTACCGCGCCTTCCCGTCGGTGGTCTTCGCCAAGACGAGCTCGGGCATCGCCTCGGCGGCCGACCTGCGCGGCCGCAAGGTCGGCATCCCGGGCCGCTACGGGGCGTCCTGGGTCATGCTCCAGGCCCTGCTCGACTCGGCCGGGCTGAAACCCGCCGACGTGACGATCGTGGAGTACCCGGACTTCGGCCAGGGCGCCGCCGTCTCGCAGGGCGCGGTCGACGCCGCGACCGGCTTCGTGAACAACGAGCCGGTCCAGCTGCGGCTGTCGGGCGTGCCGATCACGGTCCTCGCGGTCGACGGCATCGTGCCCCTGCCGGGCCCGGGCCTCATCAGCGGCGCGTCGACCCTGAAGCCGAAGAAGCTGGCCCTCGCCGCGTTCGTGGCGGCGACGCTGCGGGCGATGAACGAGATCGTGGCCGCGCCCTCGAAGGGCCTCGACGCCGCGGTCGTCGCGGTCCCGGAGCTCGGCAAGGACCGCGCGACGCAGGCGTCCATCCTCGACGCCACGATCGGGGCCTGGAAGGGCTCAACCGGCTCGGGCGCGCTCGGCAGCATCGACCTGGCCGCCTGGCAGAAGTCAATCGACTACCTGACGAAGCTCGGGCTCGTGCCCAACCCCGTCACCGTGAGCGGTCTCATCGAGGGGGGCCTGCTGCCCAGGTGACCGGGGCGGCTCGGCAGGTGATCGGCCGCGCGCCGGCCGGGCGCCTCAGCGGGCCGCGGCGACCTCGGCGATCGCGGCATTGAGTTCGTCGTCCGACGGCTCGACCACGACCCGGGCGGGCCGCAGCGGGTCGCCGATGAGGATCGTCGGCGTCACCCGGTTGCCGTTGTTGAAGCTGCGGTTCCGGGCGTCGGCGGCGGCGTCGATCTCGACGTTGCCGTAGACATACGGGATGCCCGCAGCGTCGAGGTAGGCCCGCGAGCGGACGGTGTCCTCGCAGGTGTCGCGGCCGAGGATCAGGATCGGCGGGTAGGCGGTGGCCGTCATGGCGGCAGTGTGCCTCAGGCGTCGAAGCGGGGTGACTCGCCCCGGGAGGCCGCCGTCGCCGCGGCGAGGACCGCGTCGCGGAGGATCGCCTCGGTCGCCGTCACGCCACAGGCCGCGCAGGTGATCTCGGGATGGTCGAGCGGCTCGAGGCCGTCCTCCGGGGCGCGGAGGCCGAGGAGGCGCATGCCCGTGGGATCGATGACCGCCCGGTCATGGGCGCGCACCGGGCTGTCGATCTGCCAGGCCGCGCCGGGGCTCTGGCAGGCCGGGCAGAGCGGGACGGCCGACGGGCTCACCAGCGACCGCCGCGGTTCGGTGCCTGGCGGCGGTCCGCCGCGGGGCGGTTGCCGGACCGTCCGGCGACTGGGTTGTCCTGCCGTGCAAGACGCTCACCCGGCATCGAGCCGAAGCCGGTGCCGGGTGGCCGCTGGGCGGCCGTCGGGCGCTGGCCGCTGGGACGTGCGCCGCCGGGACGTGCGCCGCCGGGCCGGGCCGCGCCGCCCTGGGACCGGTGGGGAGCATGCGACGTCCAGCTCCCGTCGCCCGGCCCGCGGCCCTGGCCGCTCTGTGGGCGCGGATGACCGGCCGGTGACGGCGCTCGGCCGGGAGCCGTCGTGGGATGGAAGGGTCGCCCCGACGGCTGGCCACGGCCGGGACCGGCAGGCGGGCCGGCGTGGAATCCCGCCGCGGGCTGGGCCTCGAACGGCCGGCCGATGAGCGCGCCGGGGCGCGGCGGTGCCTGGCGATGACCGAAGGCGCCGGCAGGCTGCGAACGCCTGCCGCCGAATCCCTGCGGCGCGACCGCGCCACCCATCGTCCGGAGGCGGATCGGCTCGGGCCGGATCGAGCGGTCGGGCTCGTAGCCCGGCACGATCTCGACATCGATGCGGTGGCCGAGGAGCGTCTCGATGTCCCGGAGGAGGCGCGTCTCGTCGACGCAGACCAGCGAGATCGCGTCGCCGGTCGTCCCGGCCCGGCCGGTTCGGCCGATCCGGTGGAGGTAGTCCTCGGGCGTCATCGGCAGCTCGTAGTTGACGACGTGGGGCAGCTCCTCGATGTCGATGCCGCGAGCCGCGACCTCGGTCGCCACGAGGATCGAGACGCGACCTTCCTTGAAGTCGGTGAGGGCCCGGACCCGTTGGTTCTGGCTGCGGTTGCCGTGGATCGCGGCCGCCGAGATGCCGTCCTTCACGAGCTGCTCGGCGAGACGGTTCGCGCCGTGCTTGGTCCGGGTGAAGACGAGGGCCTGGTCGATGCGGCCGGAGGCGACGAGCTCCCGAAGGAGGTCGCGCTTGCGCTCGCGGTCGCCGCGGATCACGACCTGGCGGACGAGATCAGTCGCGGTGTTCCGGGGCGTGACCTGGACCGTCTCCGGGTTCCGCAGGAACCCGTCGGCGAGGCCCCGGATCTCGTCCGAGAAGGTCGCCGAGAAGAGCAGGTTCTGGCGCTCCGGCGGAAGGATCGCGAGGACCCTCCGGATGTCCCGGATGAAGCCCATGTCGAGCATCCGGTCGGCCTCGTCGAGGACGAGGATCTCGACGGCGCTGAGGTCGACCATGCCCTGGCCGATGTGGTCGATGAGGCGGCCCGGGGTCGCGACGACGATGTCGGGGCCGCCGCGGAGGGCCCGGAACTGGCTGTCGTAGCCGACGCCACCGTAGATCGGGACCGACTTCACGGGGCGCTGGGCACCGTAGGTCCGGACGCTCTCCTCGACCTGGAGGGCGAGCTCGCGGGTCGGTACGAGGACGAGGACGCGCGGCGGACGGGCGCGACGTCGGACCGGGGCGCCGGGGGCCCCCTGCGGCGCCGACGGC
>JACQEH010000176.1 GCA_016200675.1 Chloroflexota bacterium
ATCCAGATCGACACGACGAATGTCCTGTTCATCTGCGGTGGCGCCTTCGACGGCCTCGAGAAGATCGTGGAGGAGCGGATCGGGCGGCGCTCCATCGGCTTCGGCTCGGATGCCGAGCCGACGAAGGCGGAGCGAGCCCAGATCCTCCGGCACCTGATGCCCGAGGACCTCCTGAAGTTCGGGCTCATTCCCGAGTTCATCGGCCGCCTGCCGGTCATCGTGACCCTCTCGGCCCTCACCGCCGACGACCTCGTCCGCGTCCTGATCGAGCCCAAGAACGCCGTCGCCCGCCAGTTCCAGCGATTCCTGTCCCTGGACAAGGTCGAGCTGGTCTTCACGCCGGGGGCGCTGCGGGCCGCGGCGGAGGTCGCCCTGGACCGCAAGACCGGGGCCCGGGCCCTCCGCTCAATCGTGGAGGAGGCCCTTCTCGAGGTCATGTACGACATTCCGGAGCGGCCCGAGATCCGCAAGTGCATCATCACCGAGGAGACGATCCGGGACCGCCGGACGCCGCTCCTGCTGACCAAGACCGAGGTCGACAAGGGCGTCGACGAGACCAACTACGAGACCTGGCTGGCGGAGCAGGGCGCGAGCGCCTGACCGCCGACCGTGGACCACCGCGATCATGTCGCCCTGATCCGGGGCGGTGTCGAGGGTGGCGGGCCCCGATGGCTCGAGCTCGGGGCAGGGGAGGGCGCGTTCACCCTCGCGCTCGCCGACGTCCTGGGGCCGGGCGGCGAAATCGTGGCCCTCGATCGGGACGGCGCGGCGCTCCGGACTGCGGTGGCGGCGATTGAGGGACGGTTCCCGGTCGTCACGGTCGCCACGATGACCGGGGATTCCACGGTCGGGCTTCCAGGGGGTCCGTTCGACGGGATCCTGGCGGCCAACAGCCTCCACTTCGTGGGCGACCGCCGCGCGGTCCTCGGCGCGGCCTGGACCACCCTCCGCCCGGGCGGCAGGCTCGTCGTGGTCGAATACGACGCCGATCGCGGCAATCCCTGGGTTCCGCACCCCTTCGGCTTCGAGCGCTGGAGGTCCGAGGCTGCTGCCGCCGGGTTCGGGGAGGTCCGCCTCCTGCATCGCGTCCCGAGCCGCTTCCTCGGCGCCATCTATGGCGCGGTCACGACACGCTGAACGTCGAGCCCGGCCCGGCGAGAACGGGCCGCCGAGCACGGGCCGCCGAGGACCGTTGGGGCACGTGCTATCCTCTCGTCCTCACGGCAGGGACCGAGAGGAGTAGGGCCGGGTCGGCCACGGAGCGAGCGCGGGACGGTGCGAGCCGCGCGGGCACGACGGACCCGAAGGTCGCTCGTGAGCCGTGCGGTCGGCGCCCGATAGCGCGCCACGAGGAGGCCTGGGGACGGCGCCCGCGATGAGCGGAGTGCCACGGACCTCGAACCAGCAGGTGGTACCACGACCCGTTCGTCCGCTGGACGAGCGGGTTCGATGCATTCAGGGAGCGACACGCGGATGACGGAGACGGGGCTCGCCAAGGCCTACCGGCCGGCTGACGTCGAGGGCGCGATCTACGAGCGCTGGCTGGCGGCCGACGTCTTCGCCCCCGACGGAGCCGGCTCGCGGGCCGATCCGGCGGCGCCGCCGTTCGTCATCATCCAGCCGCCGCCCAACGTCACCGGCTCGCTCCACCTGGGCCACGCCCAGCGGACCGCGGTCGAGGACCTGATGGTCCGCCACGCCCGGATGCAGCGCCGGCCGACCCTCTTCCTGCCCGGCCTGGACCACGCCAGCATCGCCGCCCAGTTCGTCCTGGACCGGATCATCGCCAGGGAGGGCGAGACGCGGGCGTCGCTCGGCCGCGAGCGCTACCTGGAGCGAATGCGGGCGTTCTCGGATTCGACGAAGCCGGTGATGCTGGGCCAGCAGCGGCGCGTCGGCGCCTCGGCGGACTGGGCGCGCCTGCGGTTCACGATGGATGACCGCAGCGCCAGGGCCGTCCGCCACGCCTTCGTGACGCTCTGGCGGGCGGGCCTGGCCTACCGGACCGAGGCCCTCGTCAACTGGTGCCCCGGCTGCCGGACGAGCATCTCCGACCTTGAAGTGATCGCGACGCCCACCACCGGGACGCTCTGGTTCGTCCGCTACCACCTGATCGACGCGGCCACCGGCCTGCCCGACCCGGCGGCCTGGGTCACGGTCGCGACGACCCGCCCCGAGACGATCCTCGGCGACACCGGCGTCGCCGTCCATCCGGCCGACGACCGCTACGCGGCCCTCGTCGGGCGCCTCGTGCGGATCCCGTTCGTGGAGCGCGACGTCCCGATCGTGGCCGACCAGTCCGTCGATCAAGGCTTTGGGACGGGCGCGGTCAAGGTCACGCCCGCCCACGACGCGACGGACCTCGAGACCGGGCGCCGCCACGGGCTGGCCTCGATCGACGTCATGACCGACGAGGGAGCCATCAACGACCGCGGCGACGGCTACACGGGGCTGGACCGGTTCGCGGCCAGGACGCGGATCCTGGAGGACCTCGCCGCCCGCGGCGACCTCGAAGGCGAGCGTCCGCACGAGATGGTCCTCGGGCACTGCCAGCGTTCCGACGACGTGATCGAGCCACGGCTCAAGGTCCAGTGGTTCGTCAGGACCGAGCCGCTGGCCGCCCGCGCCCTCGAGGCGACGCGGTCGGGCCGGACGCGGATCCTCCCGGAGCGGTTCGAGAAGACCTGGGAGCACTGGTTGACGAACATCCGGGACTGGAACGTCAGCCGCCAGCTGTGGTGGGGCCACCGCATCCCGGCGTGGTACTGCCTGGACGGCCACATCACGGTCTCCGAGCTCGAGACCGGGCCCCCGGCCTGCGAGACCTGTGGTGCCGCCGCCTCGAAGCTTCGCCAGGATTCCGACATCTTCGACACCTGGTTCAGCTCGGGGCTCTGGCCGTTCTCGACGCTCGGCTGGCCCGACGAGACGGACGACCTTGCCCGCTACTACCCGGGCTCGGTCATGGAGACCGGCTACGACATCCTCTTCTTCTGGGTCGCCCGGATGATGATGCTGGGCCTCGCCCTGACCGATCGGGTGCCGTTCGAGACGGTCTACCTCTCGGGCCTCATCCGCGACCCCTACGGCAAGAAGATGTCGAAGACGACGGGCAACGTCGTCGACCCGCTCGAGATCATCGAGACGACCGGTGCCGACGCCCTGCGGTTCGCCCTGATCCACGGGGCCACGCCGGGCCTCGACCAGCGCTTCGGCGAGGCCAAGGTGGAGAACGCCAGGAACTTCGCCAACAAGCTCTGGAACGCCACGCGGTTCGTGCTCGGGGCGCGACCCGCCTCCATCGCCCCCGACGCTGCCCGGGAGGCGCCGGATCCGGTGCGACTGGGCCTGGCCGAGCGCTGGATGCGGTCGCGGGCGGCGGCGACGGTCGCCGAGGTCCACGCGGCCATGGCCGGCTTCCAGTTCGCCGAGGGGACGCGGACGATCTACGACGCTGTCTGGACGGAGTTCTGCGACTGGGGCCTGGAGCTGGCGAAGCCGCGCCTCGGCGATGCCTCCCTGTCTGCGGCGGTCCGCGCGGCGACGTGGTGGACCCTCGTCGAGGTTCTCGACACCTACCTCCGGCTGCTCCACCCGGTCATGCCCTTCGTCACCGAGGAGCTGTGGGGCTCGCTGCCCCGCGCCGTCACGGATCCCGGCCTCCTCATCGTGGCCGACTGGCCAGCGACCGGCGCGACGGACGCCGGCGCGGACCTGGCCGTCGGCGCCGTCATCGAGCTGGTCCGGGGCATCCGCAACGCCCGGGCCGAGGCCGGCCTGGAGCCGGGGGCGTGGCTGCCGCTCGAGGTGATCGTGCCGGTGGGTCTTCGCCCGGCGCTCGACGCGCTGGCGCCGGCCCTCGAGCGCCTCGCCCGCGCGCGACCGCTCACGTTGACGGCGGGCACGCCCGCCGGGGGCCGGGCTCCCGGCAGCCCGGCGCGGCCGGGCGAGCTGGTGGTCCTGGCCGGGGAGCTCGAGGGCCGGATCACGACGGCCCGCGAGGGAGGGGCCGACGGCGATCGTCCGCGACTCGAGCGTGAGCTCGCGGAGGCTGCCAGCCTGCTCGCGGCCGCGCGCACGAGGCTGGCCAACGCGGACTTCGTGGCTCGCGCGCCGGCAGCCGTCGTGGAGCAGGCCAGGGCACGCGAGGCTGAGCTGGCCGAGCGGGTCGATCGCCTCGAGGCGCGCCTGCGACCCTGAGGAGTTGCGGCCCGCCGCGACGGGGACCGCCGCGGCGGGCGTGGAGGAGGAGCTCAGCCCTTGACCGCGCCCCCGGTGATGCCGCGGACGAAGTAGCGCTGGAGGGCGAAGAAGACGGCCAGGGGCAGGGCCATCGACAGGAACGCTGCGGGCCCCAGGAGCTCCCAGCCGGCGCCGAACTGGTTGACCAGGTTGTTGATCTGGACGGTCATCGGCAGGTTCTCGGGCCGCACGGAGCCGAGGTAGATGAACGCGACGAGGAGGTCGTTCCAGACGAAGAGGAACTGGAAGATCGCCAGGGCGGCGATGGCCGGCACGCTCATGGGGAGGGCCAGCCGGAAGAACGAGGTCACCGGGCTGGCGCCGTCGATCGCCGCCGACTCGAAGACCTCCTTGGGCAGCGAGCCCATGAAGTTCCGGAGGAGGTAGATCGCGAACGGCAGCCCGTAGCCGGCGTGCGCCAGCCAGACCGTCAGGAACTCGCCGGCGATGTTGAGCTTGCCGTAAGCCTGCAGGATCGGGATGAACGTCGTCTGGAGGGGCACCACCAGGAGCCCGACGACCGCCACGAACAGCCCGTTCCGGAACGGGAAGTTCATCCAGCTGAAGGCGTAGGCGGCAAAGGCCGCAACGAAGATCGGGATGATCGTGGCTGGGATCGTGATGAACAGGCTATTGATGAAGCCGCTGCCGATGTCGGTCTGGCCGAGGACCTTGGCATAGCTGTCGAGGGTCAGGCCCGTCGGCGGGAAGAGCGCCGTCCACCAGCCCGAGGCCGTGATGTCGGCGGAGGACCGGAACGAGTTCACGAACAAGCCGATCGTCGGCAGCAGCCAGATGAGCATCAGGATGACGAGGGTTCCGTGGAGGACGAGGCGCCGGAGACCGCCCCCGAAGGCCCGTCGTCCGGGCCTCGCGACGGCCGCCCGCTCGGCTCCGGCCAGCGCCGTCATCGGATTGCCTCCTGGGCACGGAAGCGGTTGATGTTGACGAGCATGACCGGGATGATCGCGATGAGGAGGACCACGGCCAGCGCGCTGCTGCGGCCGAACTCGTTGAACGACATCTGCTTGATCATCAGGCTCGCGACGACGTCCGTGCCGAAGTTGCCGCCCGTCATCACGTACACGATGTCGAAGGCCTTGAGGGCGGTGATGACCATCGTGGTCGAGACGACGGCGATTGTGGGCGTCAGGAGCGGGAAGACGATCCTCCGAAAGACCTGCCACTCTGTCGCGCCGTCGACCCGGGCCGCCTCGAGGAGCTCCGGGCTGATGCCCTTCAGCGCGGCCGATAGGATGACCATGGCGAAGCCCGTCCACATCCAGGCCATGACGATGATCAGCAGGATGGTGTTGAAGGCACCCGTCTCGACCTGCAGCCATGAGATCGGCTTGAAGCCGAAGAGGGTCAGCATCGCGTCGAGGGTGCCCGTCTGGGGCTGGCCGGCCGACTGGTACTCGAACATGAAGCGCCAGATCACGGCAGCGGCCGTCATGCTGATGGCGAGCGGCACGAAAATGATCGATTTCGCAATCGACTCATAGCGGACACGGTCCACGAGGACCGCGACGATCAGGCCCAGGCCGACCGTGATCAGCGTCAGGAACACGACCCACAGGACGTTGTTGCGGAGGGCGGTCAGGGCGTCGCCGCTGGTGAAGAACCACGAGTAGTTGGCGAACCCGACCCAGCTGCCCGCGAGACGGCCCTGGAAGCTCCGCAGGATCGTCAGGATCGTCGGCCAGATCAGGAACAGGAACAGGAACAGGAGCGCCGGCAGGAGCCACAGCCACGGGCGCAGCCGGGTCCGCAGGTGCTCCGATGTCCGGGCGAGCACGAGCTCGGTCCCGTAGATGTAGCCGATGATGACGGCCGGCATGCCGATCACCACGGCGGCCGCCGTCCCCAGCCGAGGATCCATCAGGTACCTCCCGCCAGACCACGATCGGGGAGCGGCGGAGCCGCTCCCCGATCGTCCCGTCGACTACTGGCCGTAAGCCGAAGCCTGGGTCTTGTCGAGCGAGGCGAGGACGGAATCGAGCTTGGAGGGATCCTTGGTGATGTCGAGCATGGCCGTCCAGAAGGCGCTGTTCATCGCGCTCGGCATGAGGTCCGAGGCGTCGAAGACGAAGTTCTTGGCATTGGTGAGGAGCGCGGCCGAACGCTTGCTGATGTCGTCCGGGTAGTCCTTGGCGTTCTTGTTCGCGGACAGGGCCCCGCCGGCCTTGACCCAGATGTCCTGGGCCTGGGCCGTGACGAGGTACTTCAAGAGCGACTTTGCGGCGTCAGTGTCACGGAACATGCCGAACAGGTCGCCGGCGCCCTCGACCGAGCCCGCGTACTGGGGGTCGATGTCGGGGAACGGGAAGAAGTTGTAGTCGGTGCCGGCCTTCTTGTCCTTGAAGGCGCCGAGGCCGGTGATGAAGCTGGCCTGGTGGAAGACGACACAACCTGGCGGGCTCTTGAAGAGCGGGTCGCCGGCGAGGCTGAAGTCCTTTGTCGGGTCGACGGCCGCGGTCGGGTCGGCGATGTTGGCGACGACATCGGTCAGGTACGTCTGGAAGGCCTTCTTGATCTGGTCGGACGACCACTTGACCTTGCCTGCCCACCAGTCGTTGTAGACCTGTGGCCCGGACTGGCGGAGGACGATGTCCTCGATCCAGTCCGTGCCGGGCCAGCCGGAGGCCGCCCCGCTGCCGAGTCCGAGGCACCACAGCGCCTGGGCGCTGCCCTTGTTGGCGGTGGCCTGTGACTTCAGGTCGCTCCACGTGGCCGGCGGCGCCGACGAGTAGTCGTGGACCTTGGGGTTGTACCAGATGAGGCCCTTCACGGCGGCCTTGATGAAGACGCCGGTCAGCTTGCCGTTGACTGTGCCGAGGGAGACCAGGGCCGGCGCCGTCTCGTTCTTGTAGGTGTTGACGTCGAGGACGCCATCGAGGGGCTTGAGGGCCCCGGCCTTGGCATACTCGGCCATCTGGCCCGGTCCCGGCAGGCCGGCGAGGTCGGGCAGGACGCCCGAGGCCACGCCCGTCGTGAGGACGGTGTTGATGTCGCGCGTGCCGGTGTACTTGACCTTGTTGCCGGTCTTGGCCTCCCATGGCTTGA
>JACQEH010000164.1 GCA_016200675.1 Chloroflexota bacterium
GCCGGCGGGCGAGCTCGGCCAGCGCCATCGTCACGACGGCTCCCGGCTCGACGCCGATCACCGTGTCGATCACGACGCAGGCCATGCCCTCGCCGACATCCATGACGTCGACGGCGTCGAGCTGCGGGCAGCGCCGGATCTCCAGCCGCCCCCGGAGCTCGCCGGGGAGTTCCGGCAGGAGATGCGTGATGGCCACCAGCGGCGCCCCGTCGTCGCCGCGGTCGGCCGTGCCACACACGAGGATCCGCAGCTCCGGCGCCCGGGCGGTCACCCCGCCCGCTCCACGGTGAGGTCCAGGAAGTGGGTCGCGCAGGAGATGCATGGGTCGTAGGACCGTATCAGCTGCTCCAGGCGGTGCGTCGCCTCGGCCATCGGCAGGTCAAGGACGGCCGGGGCGAAGGTGGCCAGGTCCGCCTCGATGGCCGCCTGGTTCTGGGAGGTCGGCGGGACGATGGTCGCCGCGGCGACCTTGCCGTCGTCGCCGACCACGTAGCGATGGAAGAGGAGGCCCCGGGGCGCCTCGGTCGCCCAGGCCGCCACGCCGGGCCGCGGCGTGTATGCCACCGAGGGCTCCCCGGGACGGACGTAGGCGTCGATGATGTCGATGGCCTCGGCGGTCGCGTGGACGAGCTCCACGGCCCGGGCGACGATGCTCCTGTAGGGGTTCCGGCGGATCGACTCCAGGGCCCCGGTGCGGGCCAGCGCCTCCTTCGCCAGGGGATGCAGCTGGTCGCTGGCGAGGACCACCCGGGCCGACGGCCCGAGGAGGTACGGCAGGCCGTCGCCGCCGCGGGACTGGAGGGCGTTGGACCAGGGAACCTGGACCTCGTGGAAGGCTTCGCCCCAGTCGGACGGTCGGAGGTTGACGCCGTCCGTGGACACGATCCGCCCGTCGTTGAGGGGGTACTCGGCGCGGTGCTTGAGCGACACCAGCCGGGGCTCGCGCTCGAATGCCGGCGCCTCGAGCCCGGCCACGATGTCGACGGTCGCCTGCGACAGGCGGAGGGCCTCGTCCAGGCTCGGCCTGAGCGCGGTGAGCTCCTTCCGGAGGGGCATCCGGGAGAAGCCGCCGACCTTGACGCTGACCGGGTGGATCGGCCGCCCGCCCAGGATCGACAGGAGGTGATTGCCGGACTTCTTGAGGCGCAGGCCGTCGGTCACCAGCTCCCGATGGTCACGCGCCAGCTCCACGGCGCTCGGGTAGCCGAGGAAGTCCGGGGCGTGGAGGAGGTAGATGTGGAGGGCATGGCTCTCGATCCACTCGCCGCAGTAGAGGAGCCGGCGGAGGGCCCGGACCTGCGGATCGACGGCGATCCCGAAGAGGTCCTCGAAGGCGTGGACGGCGCTCATCTGGTAGGCCACGGGGCAGATGCCGCAGATACGGGCGACGATGTCGATGACCTCGTCCGGCGTCCGGCCGGCCACGAGCGCCTCGAAGTAGCGGGGCGCCTCGAAGATCGCGAGCTGGGCCTCCTCGACGATGCCGTCGCGGACGCGCAGGCGCAGCGAGCCCTCGCCCTCGACGCGGGTCAGGTTCTCGACCTTGAACCGGAGGTCACTGCCGTGGCCCATCGGGCGCCTCCTTTGCAGCAGCCGCGCTGGGCGCCTCGGGAGCGCTCGGGGCGGGGCCCCACGTCGGGGGACCGGCACGGAGCGTCTCGGGCGGCGACGCCAGGGTCGGCCGGAGCGTCACGGGCGGCCGACCGGCCAGCGAGTCGGTCACGGACCGGAAGGGCTGCGTCGCGCCGGTGAAGCCGGCGAAGAGCCGGCCGACGTCGACCGGATCGCGGCCGCGGCCATCGGCGCCGGCGGCGGCATCGCCGGTCACGAGCGCCTGGGCGTAGCCCGCCGTGTTGGCATTCTCGCGCGGGCCGAAGCAGCCGTAGCAGCCCCGTCCGAAGGCCGGGCAGATGGCCCCGCAGCCCGTCCGTGTGACCGGCCCGAGGCAGGGCAGGCCGCGGGCCACGACGACGCAGGGGATGCCCCGGCGCTTGCACTCGAGGCAGACGGCCTGGTCGGGCAGCTGCGGCCGGCGGCCGGTCGTCAGCGAGACGAGCAGCTCCACCAGCTGCTCGGGCGAGATGGGGCAGCCCCGCAGCTCGGCGTCGACCTGGACGAAGTCGGCGACGGGACGGGCCGTGGCCAGGGAGTCGACGTAGGCCGGCACGGGGTAGACCGCGGCCCGGAAGGCCTCGTGCTCGGCGGCCGTCCGGAGGGCCTGGATGCCGCCGGCCGTGGCGCAGGCGCCGATGACGACGAGGAGCTTGGCCTCGGCCCGCAGGCGGGCGATCTCGACGGCCTGCTCCGGGGTGGAGATGGAGCCCTCGACGAGGAGGACATCGAACGGTCCCGAGGAGCGGCGCGACGTGGCTTCGGCGAACTCGACGATGTCGAAGCGCTCGGCGATCTCGAGGAGGTGATCCTCGACGTCGAGGATCGTCAGCTGGCAGCCGTCACAGGACGCGAACTTGACGACCCCAACGCGGGGCCGCCGGCGCGCGGTCGCGCGCCCATGTCCGGCGTCCTCCGCCGTTGCGGCCGCGGCACTGGCGCGAACGGCGACGTCCATCACAGGCCCTCCCGCCGCAGGTCGTCACCCAGCTCAGCTGCGCTGAAGACCGGGCCGTCCCGGCAGACGAAGCGGGAGCCGAACTGGCAGTGCCCGCACAACCCGACGCCGCACTCCATGTGGCGCTCGAGGGTCAGCCACATGTGCTCCGGCGGGACGCCGAGGTCGCCGAGGGTCGTGGCGGTGGCCGCCATCATTCGCTCCGGACCGCAGATGAAGGCCGTTGCGTCGGTGCCGGTTCCCCTGACCGTCTTGAAGAGCTGGGTCACGATCCCCACCCGGCCCAGCCACTCGGGACCGGCCCGGTCCACGGTGACGCGGACGAGGACGTCTTCACGGGCAGCGAGCGCTTCGATCTCGTCGACGAAGAGCCGCTCGCGGGGGGTCCGGGCGCCGAGGTAGATGCGGACGTCGGCGAACTTCGCCCGGTCGCGCAGGACGGCGTCGATGACGGGTCGGAGCGGGGCCAGCCCGATCCCGCCGGCGACGATGACGACGTCCCGCCCGTGAGCCGTCTCGACGGGCCAGCCACGGCCGAGCGGCCCGCGGAGGCCGAGCGTGGCCCCGGGTCGGAGGCGGGTCAGGAAGCTCGTCGCCGCCCCGGCCGCCCGGATGGTGAGCTCGATACCGTCGGGGTGGTACCGGGAGATCGAGATCGGCGGGATGGCGAACGCGGGCACGCCGACCATGACGAACTGGCCGGGGGTTCCGGCGAGGATGGCCGGATCGTCGGTGACGAGCCGGAGCGGGGAGGTATCGGCCGTCTCGGGGGTGATCGAGACGACCGTCGCCCGCCGGAAGTCGAGTGCGTCGGGCGCGGGGGGCGCGAGCGGCTGGAGGGTGCCCCGGTCACGGAGTGGAACCGCGGCGACCGCGGGGGCCGTGGCGGCAAACGCCGTCAGCTCGGCCCGAACGTCGATGCCGACCGGGCACCAGGCCACGCAGCGGCCGCAGCCGATGCAGCCGGATGTCCCGAACTGGTCGAACCAGGTCGCGAACTTGTGGGTCATCCACTGCCGGTATCGATCCTGGTGGCGCGGCCGGAAGTTGCCGCCCGCGACCTGCGTGAAGCCATCAGTGAAGCAGGAGTCCCAGGTCCGGGCCGCCGTCGAGGTCACCCCATCGAAGCCGGAGGTCACGGTCTGGCCAGTGCAGAAGCAGGTCGGGCAGACCAGCGTGCAGTTGGCGCAGGCGATGCAGCGCTCGGCGATCGCCTCCCAACGGGGGTGCTCGAGGTTGGCCAGGAGGAGGTCCCTGGCGTTGGCCGGGATCGCGTCCGTGCCCATCGCGACACGGGCCGCGGCCGTCTGGGCGGCCGCCTTTCCGACCCGCTCCGGGGCCGCCGGCGCAAGGCCCAGGGACTCGACGATCCGTCCACCGGCCGCGCTCGGCGCCCGCACGACGAACCCGTCGTCGAGCTCGGCGAGCACGAGATCGGCACCGGTCGTCACCTCCGGGCCCGTGCCCATCGTGGCGCAGAAGCAGGTGCTGCTGGCCAGGGCGCACTCGACGGCGACGACCAGGAGGTCCGACCGGCGCGCTGCGTAGTCGGGGTCCACGGCGGGGCCGCCGATGAGGACGCGGTCGTGGACGGCGAGCGCCGCCAGGTCGCAGGCGCGGGCACCCACGACGGCGAGCGGCACCGGCTCCGCGGGCGCTTCGACCTTGACCCGGACGGTGCCGGCCAGGTCCGTGGTCATCGACAGGGCGTCGACCCGGCTTGGGAACGTGAACTTCTTGATCCCCTCGCCCGAAACGGTGTACTGGAACGTCCGGCGCGCTCCCGGCCCGGCCGGCAGCGGCTCCAGGCGCGCGCGGCCCGGGGCCGTCGCCAGGGTCAGGCCGGCCGGCAGGTCGGCAGCGCGCTCGAGATCGGCGAAGACGATCGCCCCATCGGCCACCGTCGGCCCGACGACGCGCCGGCCGCCCGCCGCAAGGGCCTGCAGCAGGTCGTCGAATCGGTCCCGGGGCAGGAACGTGGGCACCTCGGTCGCGACGCTCACCACGGATCGAGGCCCGTGGCGTGGAAGAGGTCGAGCAGCTGGTCGCGCGTCGCGGCGACCCGCGAGACGACCGTCTCGAGGACTTTCGGCAGGAACGCCGCAGCGACTTCGGTGTCGGTGGCGAGGAGGTCCCGGAGCTCCGCGGCGTCGAGGATCGCCAGGTCGGTCGGCTCCAGCGTCGTGGCGGTCGTCGTGGCCCGGTAGGGAGCCACGATGGCCGACCAGCCGACGATGTCGCCCGGGTCGAGGGTGAGGATCGTGATGGCCCCCCGTTCGGGGACGCGGAGCCGGAGCGCAACCCGGCCGCGGACGACGATGGCCATGAACGCGGTCACGTCACCCTCGTGCATGAAGGTGACCCCGCCGTCCAGCTCCAGGTGCGCGATCCGCTCGGACAGCCGCGCCCGCGGACCCTCGGGCAGCGCGTCGATGATCGGCAGGCCACCCGGCCGGTCGTTGGGCCAGGTCGGCTGGACGGTGGAACGCACGGCTTGAGCGCGCGACATCGCGGTACCTCCACCGCGCAGGGTAGGGGCCGGCAGGTGGCTGGCTGCAGCGCCAACAGGCACCTTCCGCGAGCGCGGCCGGCCCCCCACAGCCGGGACCCGGGCCGCCGAGTCCCGGCCAACTCGGGACCTTCGGCCCTACCGACGCAATCTGTCCGGCCGTCTAATGCCCTTGCGGTGGATGCCGGAGGGGACGCCCGGTATCCACCCTTTTGATTCCCGCCGATCTGACGCGTGGCCGGCCGATCGCCGGTTCGTTCTCAGCGGGTTCTCAGCCCTCATCGGGCATGATCACGCCGTCGTCCGCCCCCACCCCGAGGCCCCGATGCCGCGTTCCCGCCTGCCCATCGCGCTCACCCTGGCCGTCGTCGTTGCCGGCCTTGCGGCGTTCCTCGTCTATCGCCAGTTCCTGGCCGGTGATTCGGTCGCTCGCCTGACGCTCCCACCGGCCACGGTCGCGGCGGGCTCCACCGCGTCCCCTTCCGGCGTGGGCTCGTCCGCGCCGTCGGCCTCGAGCGTGGGTGGCGCCAGCTCCGCCCCAGTCGTGGCCACCCCGGCCGGCCTGGCCGGGACCTGGACCATTGGCGACGGCAGCGTCGTGGGCTATCGAGTCCGCGAGCAGCTGGGCGGCGTGTCGGCGCTCTCCGACGCCGTCGGCCGGACGATTGCCATCACCGGAACGGCGACCCTCGCGGCGACCGCCGACAGCGTCCGGGTCACCGCGGCCAGCTTCCAGGCGGACCTCACCCAGCTCACGAGCGATGACGCGCGGCGGGACAACCGGATCCGCTCGATCGGCCTCGAGTCCGCGCGCTACCCGACCTCGACCTTCACCCTGACGACGCCCCTCGACGTCCCGGCCTCCGGCCTGGGCGGCGCCGCGGTCGACGTCGCCCTCGCCGGCGACCTCACGATCCACGGCGTGACGAAGTCCGTGACGATCGCCGGCCAGGCCCGGCTCAACGGCGACCGCATCCAGATCGCCGCGAGCCTGACCTTCCCGTTCTCCGACTTCGGGATGACCCCGCCGAGCATCGGCGGGTTCGTGAGCGTGCAGGACACGGCGACACTCGAGGTCCTCCTGTCCCTGGCCAAGGGCTGACGCGGGCTCAAGCGGACGAGCCGTTCCTGTGAGCGCGACGCCGCGCGGACCTCCAGTCGATCTCCTCCTCGCGCGTCAGTCGAGGTGCAGGCGGCGAGCCTCCGACCGGAGCTCATCCCGGAAGTTCGGATCGGCGATGCCGATGAGGGCCTCCGCCCGCTCGTGGAGCGACCGTCCCCAGAGCTCGGCGACGCCCCACTCGGTGACGATCGTCCGGGCGTGCGCCCGCGTCGTGACCACGCCGGCGCCTTCCTTGATCGCCGGCACGATCCGCGACATGGTCCCGCCCGCGGCGCTCGCGGGAAGGGCGATGATCGCCCGACCCTCGGGCGCGAGCGACGCCCCACGCACGAAGTCCATCTGGCCGCCCACGCCCGAGTACATCCGGTGGCCGATGCTGTCGGCCACCACCTGGCCCGTCAGGTCGACCTCGATGGCCGAATTGATGGCCGTCATCCGGTTGAAGGAACGGATGACGTGGGTGTCGTTGGTGAAGTCCACCTGGCGCATCTCGACCATCGGGTTGTCGTGGACGAAGTCGTAGAGGCGCTGCGTGCCCATCATGAAGGCGGCCACGATCTTGCCGCGGTTGCGCTCCTTGCGGCTGCCGTTGACGACGCCCTTCTCGACGAGGTCGACGACGACGTCCGTGAACATCTCCGTGTGGACGCCCAGGTCGCGCTTGTCGGCGAGGGCCGCGCCGACGGCCGAGGGGATGCCCCCGATGCCCATCTGGATGGTGGCTCCATCCTGGACGAGATCGGCCACGAACTGGCCGATCCGCCGCTCGACCTCCCCGAGCTCCCCGATGACGTGCTCGTAGGGCTTGACGTCGCACTCGACGGCGAGGTCGATCTGGTCGATGTGGATGAAGCTCTCGCCCAACGTCCGGGGGATGCCCCGGTTGAACTGAACGATGACGGTCCGGGCGGCCTTGATCGCGGCGTGCATCGCCTCGACGCTCGTGCCGAGTGAGCAGAAGCCGTGGCTGTCCGGCGGTGTGGCGTTGACGAAGACGGCGTCGAGCGGCAGGAGGCCGCTCTCGAAGAGGCGCGGGACGTCGGACAGGAACGCCGGGATGTACTCGGCCCGTCCCTCGTTGATCGCAACCCTCGCGTTCGGGCCGATGAAGAGGGCGCGGTGGCGGAAGTGGGGCGCCATCTCGGGGGCCAGGTGGGGGCCGGGACCCTCGCAGTGGAGGTGCACGACGCGCACGTCCTCGAGTTCGGGCGCCCGCGCCACGAGCGCGTCGAGGAGCACCGACGGGGTCGCCGCGGCGCACTGGAGGTAGATCTGCTGGCCGGACCGGATCCCGGCGACGGCTTCTTCCGGGCTGACAATTCGCATGTCCCGAGGATAGCCGGGGAGTCCCCGCCGCCCCCGGGTCCGGACGGCCCGTCGTGGCGGGCCGAAGGTCGGCCGAAGGTCGAGGGTGCGCTGGGTCGACGCGACCTCTGCATCTTGGGCGACGTAGGGATCCTGGATGGTGTGCCGGCCCGGGTGCGTCGTCGGGCCCGCGCGTTCCGTGTCCCAGGTCCCGCGCCGTCCGCGTGCCCCGGAGTGTCCCCCCGAGTGGTGTGATTTCGAACGAGGCTCCTGACACCGGCTGAGCCGGACAGTCAGGGGCCACCGGTGTGATGCTCAGCGTGTTCCGACCAAGGATCACGTCGAGGAGATCAACCGATGGCCCTCTCACAGTCTGCCCTGTCCGAGCTGCTCGACGCCATGCGCGCCGGCGGCTCGCTCGACGTCATGCGCGAGGCGCTGACGCTCGTCCTCCAGGAGCTCATCGAGGCCGAGGCGGCTCAGGCGATCGGCGCCGGCCGCTATGAGCGGACCGATGAGCGCACCACCCACCGCAACGGCAGTCGGACCCGGCTCCTGTCCACCAAGGCGGGTGACGTCGAGCTCCACATCCCCAAGCTCCGGGAGGGCTCGTTCCTGCCGGTCCTGCTCGAGCCGCGGCGACGCATCGACCGGGCCCTCTGGGCGGTCGTGATGGAGGCCTACGTCCACGGCGTGTCCACCCGCAAGGTGGACGACCTCGTCCGCGCCCTGGGCATCGATGCCGGGATCAGCAAGAGCGAGGTGTCCCGGATCTGCGGCGAGCTCGACACCGTCGTCGGCGCCTTCCGGGAGCGCCGCCTCGACCACGTCGCCTTCCCGTACGTGTTCCTCGACGCGACGTACGTCAAGGCCCACGAGGGTGCGTCCGTGGTCAGCAAGGCGATCGTCATCGCGACCGGCGTCACCGCCACGGGCGATCGCGAGGTGCTGGGTCTCGCGGTTGGTGACAGCGAGGACGGTGCCTTCTGGACGGCCTTCGCCCGGAGTCTCCGGGCCCGTGGCCTCGGCGGGGTGCGCCTCGTCATCAGCGACGCCCACCAGGGCCTCAAGGCGGCGATCGCGGTGGTCTTCCTGGACGCCGCCTGGCAGCGCTCATCGGTACACAGTGGCGCGGGACCGCTGGTCCCCGTCTCGCACCGAGCGGAGAGCACCTTGGCAGCGGCGATCGGCTTAGAGATCCTCCGGCAGACCCGTGCCTCCGCTCGGAAGGCGAGCCTACACCGGCCCGAGGGAGACGTGCCACGAGCACCGAACGATGAGCGTCCCGGGTGGGTGCGCCGAGCGGCGAGTCGAGGTGTCGCAGCCAGGAGGGCAGCATCGTGGAGGTCTTTGTCGGGATCGATTGGGGCGAGCAGCATCACCAAATCCACGCACTCGACGGCGGGGGCGCCACACTGCTCTCGCTCCGGGTACCGCACGACCGGTCGGGGTTGGAGCGGCTGCGCGTCGCACTGGCGGGACTCGGTGACCCATCAGAGGTCAATGTCGCGATCGAGCGGCGCGAGGGCCTGCTTGTCGATCACCTCCTCGCGTGGGGCCATCCCGTCTACCCGGTCAACCCGAAGGTCGCCTCCCGGGCCCGGGAGGGCTATCGCGCCGCTCCGGTGAAGAGCGACGCGCTCGACGCGTACGCCCTGGCCGATCTGCTTCGCCGCCAGGTCGCCACGTGGCGGCCGCTCCGCCGTCCCAGCGCCGTCCAGGCGGAGCTCGGGGCGCTCATCCGTGACCGGGAGCGGTTCGTCGTCGAGCACCGCCGGCTGCAGCACCAGCTCCGGGCGGTTCTCGAGACCTACTACCCGGCGGCGACGAAGCTGTTCAGCTCGCTCGACCGCTCCATTACGCTCGCCTTCCTGCGGCGGTATCCGATACCAGCCGAGGCGGAGCGCCTGACCGCCCACCGCCTGAGCCGGTTCCTCTCCCGCCAAGGCTACTCGGGTCGGACCGCGCCCGAGGTCATGATCGAACGCATCCGGGCGTATATGGGCACGCCGAACGCTGGTGTGGACGCCGCCCGCGCCCGGTCGATGGTTGCCCTCGTCGACCTCCTCGAGCAGGTCGGCCAGATCCTCGACGACTACGAGACCGCCATCGTCGGCGTCCTCGCGCGCCATCCCGAGGCCGCGGTGTTCGCGAGCTTCCCCGGCACCGGGTTGATCACGACCGCGACGTTGCTCGCCGAGATCGGCGAGGACCGGTCACGCTTCCCCTCGCCAGGGAGCCTCTTGGCCGAGGCCGGTCTCGCGCCGGTCACCCGCCAGTCCGGCTCGTCCCTACGGGTCAGCTTCCGCTACGCGGCCAATCACCACCTCCGGGCCGCCTGGAGCCAGTGGATGCTGACCGCGATCCGGATCTCGCCGTGGACCCGGGAGGCGTACGACGCTGCGAGAGCCCGCGGTCAGAGCCACAGCCGGGCCGTCCGTTCGGTTGGCGCTCGCTGGGGCCGGATCCTGTGGCGCTGCTGGCAGGACCGCCGCACCTACGATCCGGCACTCGATCGGCGGGTGGCCATGGTCGCCTGACAGAGGGAGGTTGACAGAGGGAGTCTGCCGGGTCCACTTCCTGCGCAACGTCCTCGCCCGCATCCCGAAGGGCCGAGCCGAGATGGTCCTGGCGCTCATCCGCACGATCTGGGCCCAGCCCGATCCGGTCGCCGTCCGGGAGCAGCTCGACGCCGTCGCCGACAAGCTGAGCACCGGGTTCCCGGTCGTGGCGGCGATGCTCCGCGAGGCGCGCGAGGACGTGACCGCCTTCGCCGCCTTCCCGTTCGCCCACTGGAAGAAGATCTGGAGCACGAACCCGCTCGAGCGGGTCAACAAGGAGATCAAGCGCCGGAGCGACGTGGTCGGGATCTTCCCCAACGAGGCCGGGGTCCTGCGCCTCGCGGGGGCGGTCCCGCTCGAGGTCCACGACGAGTGGACGATCGCCGAGCGGCGCTACCTCGCCGAGGGCTCCATGGCCCTCCTTGACCGGACCCCCGATGATGACCCGACCAAGGAGGTGGACGAAGCGAAGAACCTGCTGCTGGCGTCCTGACCGGCGCCGCCGATATTGTCGCTGCGGATCACGACGGATCGCTCAAAGTCCACCACTCCAGGGGGCACGGCCGCGTGCCCCGTCGGGCCCGCGCGTTCCATGTCCCAGGTCCCGCGCCGTCGGTTCTCCTCGTCCGCCCGCACGTTCCATGTCCCAGGTCCCGCGCCGTCGGTTCTCCTCGTCCGCCCGCACGTTCCATGTCCCACTCTCCTCGTCCGCCCGCACGTTCCATGTCCCAGGTCCCGCGCCGTCGGCTCTCCTCGTCCGCCCGCACGTTCCACGTGCCCCGTCCGCCCGCACGTTCCACGTGCCCCGCCCCGTCGAGCTCAGTGCCAAATCATCACCCGGTGGGAGCTCGTCACCCGCGGCCGGCAACCGCCTGACCGGACTGAGCGTGAATCGGCCGGCCCGTCGGCTGGGACGCTGTCAAATGCCCCTTGGTATGCGCGGATGGCAGGAATCCCCTGACGAGCCCCCAGGTGGGGAGAATTTGTCAGGAACCCGGCGACCGCGCCCGAGCCGGCCGGAGCCACTTCCGAGGCGGGGCGGAAGCGGTCATGAACCCGGTGCCGAGCCAGGGCGGAGCCGCCGTCCGATCGGTGCGGGAGCCGCTGTCCGGTCAGTGTGGAGCCGGCCCCGAGCCGCCGTCCGATCGGTGCGGGAGCCGCCGTCCGATCGGTGCGGAGCCGGCCCCGAGCCGCCGTCCGATCGGTGCGGAGCCGCTCAGGAACCCGGTGGCGAGTCGGTGCGGGACCGCTTTCGTGCCGGGGCGGAGCCGCTCAGGAACCCGGTGGCGAGTCGGTGCGGGATCGCTTTCGTACCGGGGCGGAGCCACTCAGGAACCCGGTGCGGCACCGGCGCGGGAAGCCCGCGCGGGAGCCTGCGAGGCGGGGCCAGCCGAGTCGGCACGGTCGACCTGCGGATCAACAGACCGCCGGGCAGCCCGGCGATCCGGGGGTTGGGTCAGCCGCCGCCGCGGTCGAGGCGGTGCTTGGCCACGAAGGCGGCGGCCTGGGCGCGCCGCTCGAGGTTGAGCTTGGAGAGGATGGAGCTGACGTAGTTCTTGACCGTCTTGTCGGACAGGAACACGTCCGACGCGATCTCCTTGTTCGTCTTGCCCTCGGCCACGAGCAGCAGGATCTTCTGCTCCTGGGCCGTCAGCTGGGCAAGCTCATCCGTATAGGTCCCGGTGGCGATGCGTCGGACGCGCTCGAGAACCTTCTCGGTGACGGCCGGGTCGAGGAGCGATTCGCCGCGGCCCACCGATTCGAGGGCGGCCACGAGATCTCGGGCCCGGATCTGCTTCAGGAGGTAGCCCGAGGCGCCGGCGACGATCGCCGACAGGACCGCCTCTTCGTCCGGGAACGAGGTCAACATGACGATGCGCGTCGCCGGGAGCTCGGAGCGGATCTCGCGGCAGGCCTCGATGCCGGAGCCGTCCGGGAGGCGGACGTCCATGATCACGATATCCGGCTCGAAGCGGGTCGCCTGCTCGATGGCCTCACGCACGGTTCCGGCCTCGGCAACGACCTGGAAGCCGTCGCGACGGTCGAGGAGGGCCACCAGACCCTGGCGGACGACTTCGTGGTCGTCGACCACCAGGAGACGCAGGACCTTTGGAGTCGGGCTATCTGTCACGCGGAGTCCTCTGCGGGCAACAGTGGCAACCTCGCGATGATACGGGTGCCGGAGCCGATCGCGCTCCGGATCTCCAGCGAGCCGCCGGCGGACATCGCCCGGTCGTGCAGGTTGACCAGCCCAAGATGACCCGCGCCGCGCGGCGCCCCGGGCTCGAAGCCGTGCCCGTCGTCGTCGACGGTGACGACGACGATGTCGCCGTCGAGGCCGAGTGCAATCGTCACTCGCCTGGCATTGCTGTGCCGGAGGGTGTTGCTGACCGCTTCGCGGACGATCTGGACCAGTTGCGTGGCGCCTTCCCGCGTCATGTCCACATCGACCCGCGCCAGGGCGGCCGGATCGAGGTCCAGGTCGACCTTCAGCGCGGACGTCGAGAGGAGGCCGACCTCGTCGGCGATCGACGCCAGCCGGGCCCCGACCGCGATGTCGACCGTCTCCGAGCTGAGAGCGACGATGAACTGGCGGATCTCGCCGATGGTGAGGTTGAGCCGATCGATCGCCCGGTCGATGCGCGCCGACGCCTCGGCCGGGGCATCAGCCATGAGGTCCGGGACGTCCTCGAGGGAGAGCGCGACGGCGTAGATGCCCTGGATGATCCCGTCATGCAGGTCACGTCCGATCCGGATCCGCTCGTCGACCAGCGCCAGGCGCTGGACTCGGGTATGGAGACGAGCATTCTGGATGGCGATTCCGGCATGCAGGGCGAACATCTCGACGAGGCGGAGGTCGCGCTCGGTGAACTCCGGCGCGGTCGTCTTGTTGGTCAGGTAGAAGTTGCCCGTCGGCGCGCCGCCGACCCGGATCGGGACGCCGAGGAACGACCGCATCGGCGGGTGTCCCTCGGGGAAGCCGTACGAATCCGGGTGGGCGGCGATGTTCGGAATCCGGTACGAGCGGGCCTCCCGGATGATGAGGCCCAGGAGCCCGTGGCCACTCGGGAGCGGTCCGATCGCAGCCCGGTCGGCGGCCGAGATCCCGCTGGTGATGAAGAACTCGATGCGGCCGCTGGCATCGATGATCCCGAGCGCCGCGTACCGGGCGTCGACGAGCTCGCGAACCGAATCGACGATCAGCTGAAGGACGCGATCGAGGTCGAGCTCGCCCGCGATCGCCCGCGTCGCGACATCCAGGGCGTCGATCGCGGCGACGACCGAGAAGTCGTCACCTGGCGCCGCGGCAGGGGATGCCGCGTGCCGTACCTCGCTCACGTCCGAAGGGTAGCAGCGTGCGGCGAGCCGGATGCCGGCGACGACCGGCCCGGCGGAACGGGCCGGAGGTCACTTCCGTGAGCAGCCCGCCGAGCGGACGATGCCCCAATGACCGGACGTCCCGCCGTTTCGCCTACCCGCCGGCAGCCACCGCGATGACTGCGGTCACGGAGTCCCCAGCCATGAGCGTGATCAGGCCCAAAGGCGGCATCCGGCGGATCCTCCTGGCGACGGATCTCTCCGCGGCGTCCGAGGGCGCGGCCATGCAGGCCCTCGACCTTGCCCGGGACCTCGGCGCGACGCTCCTGATCGTCAGCGTCATCGATGCCGGATCGCTCCGCCTGCCGGGCGGTCGATCTGCCCTGCGCGTCGACCAGGTCCGGCTGGGCCGGGAGGCCGCCGCCCAGGACCTCGTGACGCGGGGACGGGCCATGGGCGTTGCCGTCAACTTCCTCATCTGGGAGGGCGACGCAGGCGAGTCCATCGTCGAGGCGGCCCGCAGCGAGCAGGTGGACCTCGTCGTGGTCGGCAGCCACGGCCGCGGCTCGGTGGGCCGCTTCTTCCTCGGCAGCGTCTCGGACTTCGTCGTCCGCCATGCCGCCAGCCCGGTCCTCGTGGTCCGGGCGCGGGGCGAGCTGCCGAGCTGAGCGCCGCGCACCGGCACAGCGCCAAACCGCCTACTTCGTGTAGGCCCCTTCCGGGTCGAGCTCCCGCCGGATGAGGTCGAGCTCCGCGGGGCTCGGCGGCGCGGTCGCCTGGAGGTCCTCGGCGATCCGGGGTTGCCAGCCGATCGTGGCCCGGATCTCGTCAAGCGTCGCGCCGGGGTGGAGTGAATCGAGGCGCATCTCGCCGTCGTCGTCGAAGTGCCAGATGCCAAGATCGGTCACGACCACCGAGGGACCTCGGCCCAGCCAGCCCCCTTCGCGCCGGATCCGTGCCGCCTGCTCGGCGCCGCCGAGGTTTCCGGGCGAGGTCCGAAAGTCGATCGTCTCGACGAACGAGCGAGCGCTCTGGCGCATGATGACGAAGACCTGCCGGGCGTTGATGGCGATCTCACAGGCGCCACCGCTGCCCGGCAGGCGCGTCCTCGGATGGTCGTAGGGGCCGATCACCGTGGTGTTGATGTTGCCGAAGCGGTCGATCTGCGCCGCGCCCAGGAACCCCACGTCCACCAGGCCGCCCTGGAGGTAGAAGCTGAAGAGCTCGTACATCGAGACGACCGCAGTCGCGCCGGTCACGATCGTGGGATCGCCGATGGACAGCGGCAGGCGTTCCGGCCGAGCCCCGAAGACCCCGGCCTCGTAGACCAGCTCCAGGTCCGGGGCCACCGTCCGCTGGGCCAGGTTGACGGCGATGTTCGGGAGTCCCACGCCGACGAAGCAGACGCGCTGGCCGGCCAGCTCGCGGGCGGCGGCCACGATCATCATCTCGGACTTCGAGAAGGTCGCCGTCCCGGCTCCGGAAGGCTGGGTCATGCCTGGCCTCCGACGGGCGTGCGGGCGCCTTGGAACGCGCGGCGAGCGAACCACCCGTTGGCAACAGCTCGAGGGCCTCGATGGAACGTTCGCGGTTCCATCGGGCGGTCGGGCGCGCCGTCCGTCGCCGGGCGGATCGCTGCGCGTGCCAATCGGCGGGCGGCCGGGACGCCGTCGGGCAGATCGCACGGCGGCCGTTCGCACGCTGGCCGTTCGCGGGCGGCCCGGACGCCGTCGGGCAGATCGCACGGCGGCCGTCCCAGCGCCCTCCAGCGTGCCTCGGATGTCGCGGTCACCGGTATTCCCCGTAGTTGACCGAGCCGCTCGGAGCCGGGCCGGCGGGCCGCAGGCTCGCGACGCGCTCGGCGCCGAGCTTCTCGACGTAGGAAGCGCGGCCATCGAGGTCATGGACCCACTCACGGAGCCAGGCCTGGATCGAATCCTCGTCTCGGGTGATGGCATCCCAGTCGAGATAGAAGCGGTTGTCGCGGTCGTAGGCGCCCTGAACATACGAGGGATGCGCGCCGAAGGGCTCGACCACCACCGCCTCGACGATGAGGCCCGGGATGATCGTCCGGTTGGGGTCGGCCCGGGTCACTGCCTCGTCGACGAGCTCCTCCACGACCACGATCACCCGCTCGGCCGCGAACGCGGCCTCCTTCTGGCAGCCGAGGAGGCCCCAGACCTGGGTGTTGCCGGCCGCGTCGGCGCGCTGGGCATGGACGATTGCGACGTCGGGCTTGAGCGGCGGCACGGCATAGACCTTGCCATCCTCGTACGGCGATTCGATCTCCCGGATGAGCGGATTCGCGACCGGCAGGTCGGTCTCGAAGTAGCTCCGGATGGGATAGAAGGGCAGGTTCGCCGCCCCGGCCGTGTAGCGGCCGACCATCCCGAAGTGGCTGTACTCCTCGATCTCGAGCGGCGCCGGCTGCCCGGTCTCGATGCGCCGGCGAATGGCGCCCAGGCCGCCGACGCCCGGGTTGCCGAGCCAGCTGAAGATCAGCTTGCGGGCGACGCCGCCGGCGATCATCTGGTCGTAGATGAGGTCGGGCGTGAGGCGGGCGAGGGTCAGGTCCCGCTTGCCTTGCCGGATGATCTCGTGGCCGGCGGCGAACGAGATGAGGTGGGTGAAGCCCTCGATCGCGACGGTGTCGCCGTCCCGGATGAGGTCGGCCACAGCATCGTGCATCGTCGCCACTTTCGAGGTGCTCATCCGGGCAAGTATCCGGCACGGCATCCGCGCGCGCAGACGACCTCCACGACGAGCCCGCGAGGTTGCATCATTTGGCCAGGGACCGGGCCGGACCGGTCGGGAGGGAGGGCTGTTGCCGTGTCCGCACTGCCACGCAACGGTGGCGACGTCGACGTCCTGCGTCGGATGTACCTCGTCGCCATGGCGATGTTCCTGATCACGATCACGATCGGGATCCTCAACGGGCTCAACGTCGTGGAGTTCAATCGGGACCAGCTCCTGACCCACGTTCATTCCGGGACGCTCGGCTGGATCAGCCTGGCCCTGATCACGACGACGATGTGGCTGACGCGCTCGGTCGATCGGCGGATCGCCTGGGCCCTGGCAATCCTGATCCCGATCTACGTGGCGGCCTTCTACAGCGGCAACCTGCCGGCGAGAGCGACCGCCGGCACCGCCCTGCTGGTCGTGATCCTGTGGGTCCTCTCATGGGCCTGGCGCCGGGCGATGGCCGATCGCTCACTGCCCGTCCTCGCCGTCGTCCTCGGCCTGACGACCTTCGGCTATGGGGCGGTCATCGGCGTCCTCATCCAGGTCCAGCTCGCGACGAAGGCGTCGATCTTCCCGGCCGGCGCCGACGCGATCGGCGCCCATGCCGCGGCCATGGTCTTCAGCTACCTGATCCTCGCCGCGATGGGCCTGATCGAATGGCGGGTCAAGGGCACCCAGGATCGTCCGCGCGCCGGCCTGGTCCAGATCGGCGCCCTCTTCCTCGGCGGTTTCGTGCTCTCGGGCGCCCTCCTTTTCGCGGGTGACTCGGCGGCCCAGGCCGCAGGCGGGATCGACCTCCTGCTGAACCTCGTGGCCATCGTCCTGTTCGCGGTCCGGGTCCTCCCAGCGGCCGTCCGGACGTCGTGGGGAGCAGCGACCGGTCGCCGCCACATCGCGACGTCGGCGGTCTTCGTCGTGGTGGCGATGGCGATCTTCATGTACGTCATCTACCTGTTCATCACCAAAGGCGCCGCCGAGATCTCGCCGCGCGTCCTGGAGGCAAGCGATCACGCCGCGTTCATCGGCGTCATCACCAACCTGGTCCTGGGCATGATCCTCCTCGCCACGGGCGACCAGGGCGAGGACGCCGGGCTCGGCGGGCAGGTTGGGTTCTGGGTGATGAACGCCGGGTTGCTGGTCTTTCTTTACGGACTGATGACCGATAGCACGTCGATCATCGCGATCGGTGCCCCGGCGATGGGCGTCGGCATCCTCGTGGTCCTTGCCGTCGCTGCGATGCGCCTTCGCACCTCGAGCCTGTCGCCGACCGAGGCCTAGCCGTCGACCTCGCCCTCATGGAAGGCGCCGGCTGCGGCGGCCTCGCGGGCCAGCACGTCAGCGCGCGTCGAGACCTCGGCGACTGCCTCGCCGAAGATGCGCAGGGCCGTCGCCATCTCCCGCTCGGAGACGGTCAGGGCCGGTGACAGCCGGACCGAGGACTTGCCGCACTCGAGGACCAGGAGGCCGCGCTGGAAGGCGGCCCACTGGACTTCCTCGGCGTGGGGCAGGGTGTCGAACTCGACGCCGATCATGAGGCCCCGGCCGCGGACGTCCCGGACGAGGCCCGGGAAGTGCGACTGCAGCTGCCGGAGCCCGGTCATCGCCTGCTCGCCGCGGGCGCGGGCGTTGTCGACGAGCCCAGCCTGGATGAGGTCGAGGGTCGCCAGGGCGGCAGCACAGGCCACCGGGTTGCCGCCGTACGTGGAGCCGTGGGCGCCGGGTCCCCACTGCTCGAGGAGGTCGGCCCGGGCGACCATCGCCCCGAGCGGCATGCCCGAGGCGATGCCCTTGGCAGTCAGCAGGATGTCCGGCTTCACGTCCCAGAGGTCGACGGCCCACATCGTGCCCGTCCGCCCAACCCCGGACTGGATCTCGTCGGCGATGAGCAGGATGCCGTGCCTGTCGCAGAGCTCGCGAAGGCCGGCCAGGAAGCCGTCCTCGGGGACGATGTAGCCGCCCTCGCCCTGGATCGGCTCGACGATGATCGCGGCGACCTCGTTGGCCGGGACGAGCTTGTCGAAGAGGACCTCGTCGAACCAGCGCAGGTCCGCGACCTTCCCGAACGGCGCGTGGTGGATGCCGGGCAGCAGCGGCCCGAAGTGGGCGTGGTACTTCGACTTCGAGGCCGTCAGGCTCACGGCGCCATAGGTCCGGCCATGGAAGGCCCCGAGGAAGGCCACGATGTTCTGGCGGCCCGTCGTGTAGCGGGCGAGCTTCATCGCGGCCTCGACGACCTCCGCCCCGGAGTTGCCGAGGTAGGTCCGAGCGCGGCCGCCCTTGATCGGGGTGACAC
>JACQEH010000173.1 GCA_016200675.1 Chloroflexota bacterium
GAAGACGACCAGGCGTTCGTACTGCTGGACCACCCGGACCGAGAGGAAGATGAAGACGAGCGCGACCACGACCAGAAAGGCGACGATCGCCAGCGTCAGCGGCACTTCCATGATGACCTCCCCACGTGCTCAGCCGGTCGCATGGCCGGCCTGTGCACCACTTGATGATGACCCCTCGGGCTCGACGACGAGGGTCAGGCCCTCCACGCCGAGGATTCGGACGCTGGCTCCCCGGTCGATCGGCGCGCCGTCGCGCGACCTCGCCGACCAGTGCTCCCGGTTGACGTAGACCGACCCGCGGGGAGCGATGCGCGAGCCGACCGTGCCCGTTGCGCCGACGGGCACCGACACGGCCGACGTCCCCCCGCCGATCCGTCGGGACCTGATCGCGGCCCAGGCGATGAGGGCACCGAAGCCCGCCGTGGTGAGCGTGGTGACCAGCAGCAGGGGCATCGCGACGGCGACGACGGGCTCGAGCGGATCCCCCGGGTTCGTGTAGAGCGCGGAGGCGCCCAGCGCGAAGAGGACCACGCCGCCGATGGTCAGCAGGCCGTGGCTCGTGACGCTGACCTCGAGGACCAGGAGGACCACGCCCAGGGCGACGAGGAGGAGCCCGGCCACGTTGAGGGGCAGGCTGCCGAACCCGATGAGGGCCAGGATGATCGCGAGGGCGCCGAGGATGCCGGTCACGAAGTTCGGGTGGACGAGCTCGAAGAGGAGCCCGTAGAAGCCGATCGTGAACAGGATGAAGGCGATGTTGGGATCCGACAGCAGGTGCAGGAAGCCCTGGAACGGGTTCATCGCGGCATCGGTTGCCGTCGCCTGGGCGAGGTCGAGGGTAACGCCGGCCCCGCCGCCGACCGTCACCACCTGGCCCGTCGCCGAGGCCAGGACCTCCTCGAGGGACGAGGCGATGCCGTTGACCGCCTTCAGGGCGACCGCCTCGCTCGCCGGGGACGAGCGCGCTTCGGTCACCGTCGACACGGCCCAGGCCTCGTTCCGGCCGCGGAGCTCGGCGATCGAGCGCATGTGGGCCACGGCGTCGTTGCGGACCTTGTCGCCGAGCGTCCCGGCGATGTCGTTGCCCGAGGCATCGATCGGCGAGGCCGCCCCGATGTTCGTTCCCGGCGCCATGTAGGCGAGGTTGGCGGCGAGGGTGATGAACGTCCCGGCGCTCGCCGCCCGCGCACCCGCGGGCGAGACCCAGACGATGGTCGGCACCGACGAGCCCTCGAGCGACTGGACGATCTGCCAGGTCGAATCCAGGCTCCCGCCCGGGGTGTCGAGCTCGATGACGACGGCTGCGGCGCCGTCGCGCTCTGCCCCCCGGATCCCGTCGGCGATGTAGCCGGCGATCACGCTGTCGACGACACCGGTGGCCCGCAGGACGACGACGCGACCACCCGCGGCGCCGGCCACCGCGGCGGCGCCGAGCCAGACGATCGCGGCGGCGACGCAGGCGAGCCGGAGCGGGCGACGGAGCGCGGATGCCATCGAAGCGCGGCCAGTATTGCACCGCCTTCGAATCAGGTCGCCGGCGGCTGTCCGGGACTCTGCAGGAAGGCGAAGGCGAGCTCGCTCCAGGTCTCGAGATGCTCCCGAACTGCCTCCACGGCGGCGGCGGTGGCGAACTCGCCGCTGAGCTTCTCCCTCTCCCGGATGCCGACGCGTCGGCCCTCGGCGTCGGCCGTGAAGACGGCCCCGAGGTGGACCGCCCCGACGTCCGTCGCATCGTCGTTGAGCAGGCCAAGGAGCCGGAACTCCGGAACGAACGACGCCTCGAGCTCCTCCCCCCATTCGCGTCGAAGCCCCCCTGTGAGGTCGCCGTCGCCGGGATTGAGGTGGCCGCCCACTCCGATCGAGTAGCGGTCATGGAGCCGCGCGTCGCCGCCCGCCCGAGTCCGGCGCATGAGGAAGTAGCGGTCGCCGTCGCGCAGGACCAGATACGGGATGACCTGCTTGAGCCGGCGATCCGCTTCGGCGAGCGGGCGCGCCACGAACCGGCCCGTGGATCGGACGACGGCCTCGAAGTCGGCCAGGTCGGCCTCCACGATGCCGTGCCACCCGGGGTCGCCCATTACCGCCGCACGGGGGACCACGAGGACCTCCTCGACGCTCACGCCGGATCGGGATCCCGAGCCAGGAGCGCCCGCGCAGCCGCGAGCCGTCGCTCGAGGGCTGCCGGGTCCGGATCGCCCGGCTCGAGCTCGGCGATCCAGCCGTCGATCGCAGCCCGGTAGGCCTGCAGGCAGGCCACGAGGGCGGGTGCATTCGTCGCGGCGATCCCGGCACCCATCCGGGCGTCACCGCGGGCGAGCCGCGTCATGCCCTCCCAGCCCGAGGCGGCAAGCGCCCGGAGGAGCGGCCACTCCGGTCCCGCGTCGCCCGCGACCGCCTCCACGAGGGCAGCCGATGCGATGAGGGGCAGGTGGCTGATGGCCGCGACCGCGGCATCGTGCGTGTCGGCGTCGAGTTCGATCGCCCGTGCGCCGCAGGCCCCGATCAGCCAGCGGACCGGTGCCGCGATCTCCCGGTCACCGGCCGTCCCGCCGACCACGACCCACGGCCGGTCGCGCACGAGGTCCGCCGTCGATGCCTCGAACCCTGACGTCTCGCGACCAGCCATCGGGTGGCCGCCCACGAAGCGGAGCCCTGCCGCGTCCGCCGCGGCCATGATCATGCCTTTCGTGCTGGCGACGTCCGTCACGACCGCGTCTGCGGCGAGCGCCTCCCGGAGGTCCGACCCGAGCCGCCGGACCAGCTCGATCGTCGCCAGCGGCGGCGCCGCGAGGACGACGAGGTCCGCGCCCTGGATCGCGGCGGCCGGGTCGCCGGCGGCAACGTCGATCACGCCGGCTTCGAGTGCCCGGACCGGGCCCCGACCGTCCGGCGTCCAGGCCGTGAGGTGGGGCCGCATGTTCGCGTCGCTCGTTCCGGAGGTGGCGACCACGGCGCGGGCGATGGAACCGCCGATCAGCCCGAGCCCGAGGAAGGCGATCGCCCGCGGTCGGGATCCGCTCACTCGATCCAGCCGTCGTCTCGCCGCTGGCCACCGTCCGCGTTGCGGCGCTTGCCCCCTCGGCGCTCCGCCGTCCGCTGCTCGCCGGGGGGGATCGGCGGGCCTGGATCGTCCGGGGGATTGATCCGGCGGTTCACGGTTCGTCGATCGATCGCCCGACGGTCGTTCTGGAGGGGGGAGCTGCAGCGGGGACAGC
>JACQEH010000174.1 GCA_016200675.1 Chloroflexota bacterium
GGCGCGCCGGGTTCCTGACCAGCGGCCCACTCCTCGCCAGCAGGCCCTGCGCGAGCGGGCTGTAGGCGATCAAGAGGCGGTCGTGGGCGGCGGCGTAGGGCACGAGATCGCGGGCCGGCCCGGACCGCGCCAGGCTGAACTCGACCTGGTTCGAGACGACGGGCCGGCCGAGTGCCCGTTCCATCGCCCGCCAGCGGGCAAGCGAGTAGTTGCTGACGCCGACGTTCCGGACGAGCCCTCGATCGAGGGCCTGGCGGAGGCCCGCCGCCTGGAATCGGAGCGGCACGACCGGATTCGGGAAGTGCAGCTGGTAGAGGTCGATCGCCTCGACCTGGAGGCGCGTTCGGCTGCCATTCGCGGCTCGCGCGACGAGCGGCGGGACCGGAAGAATCGGGGTCATCTTCGTGGCCAGGAAGCGCGGGTCGGACGTCGAGCGGAGAGCCTGCCCGACGATGCGTTCGGACGTCCCGCCGCCATAGGCCTCGGCGGTGTCGATGAGCGTGACCCCGAGCTCGAGCGCGCGGCGGACGAGGTCGGGGGCGACATGGCCGGCGTAGTCGGCGCCGTAGCCCCAGTCGGCCGAGCCGAACTGCCACGTCCCGAGGCCGATGGCCGAGACGCGAACCCCGCCGGCTTCGACGTAGCGCATCGCGGCCGATGCTACTCCGGGCCAGGCAGGCCGGCGCTCACCCCTGCTCGATGCTCCGTGATTCTGTCAGGGCCGGCGCTCACCCCTCAGGCGAGCCGGTGCCTGGCAGCGGGGCGGTGGAAGCGCTCCATGAGCTCGGCCACGGCGTCGCGGGCGGTGTGCCACTCCGGCTGGTCGCCGAGGATCACGGCATCGTGCCCGAAGCGGGCCAGCTGGGTCATCGCGGTGACGATGAGGTCGTGCTCGTACTGGCGGCGCCGGCCGCCATCGAGCGAGCACGTCACGAGGTAGCGCCGGACCAGGTCGAACGGCGCCGTCCAGCGGCCGATCCGGATCCGAGAACCCTCCCGCAGCGATTCGAGGTAGTCGTCGTCGCCCACGGGGTACTGGTCGTGCTCGTGGATATGGCGCGGCAGGTCGAGGCGGAGGCCGGGCATCGCGACGCTGGCGAAGCGGCCGTCGTCATCCGACGCGCGATAGCAGATGGGACAGGCAGGCAGCTCGACGTGGGTGGGGGGCTCCGCGCCGAGTTGCCGTCCGCATCGGCCACAGAAGGTGCTGCTCGCGGAACGCGCGGGCGTCCCGCAGGACAGGCAGGCCGTGAGGAGGGTCACCGGGCGCCTCGGGAGTCTGATCGAGTGGGTGCTCACAGGATCGCGCCTGCGGCCGCCGGGCACCATGACCCGGCCGGTGTCCGGGCGGGGGGACTTTCGTGCCGCCGGGTCGCCTGAGGCGGGTCGCGGCGGCGGGTCGGCGCCTGGAGGGCTCCTGGGACCGGCGCGCTCCAATGCCCGCTCACCCGATCGCGTGGTTGAACTGCCCCCAGATCCAGTCGGGCCGCCAGTCCAGGGATGCACCCATGGCGAGACGGGGCGCCGACCAAACCGGCCGGTAGCCGTCGGCCGCGAGCGCCTCGAGCCCGGCCACGTTGGTGTCCAGGAGCCCGACGCGAACGCGGCCAGATGGCCCGCTGTGGTGTCGTCTTGCCGCCAGCAGCTCGAGGGCGGCCGCCTGGTCGACCGCGATCGTGGCTCCGCCACCCCACGGGGCGCGGATGACGAACCCTCGGATCTCTCCTTCAACTTCGAGGACGCGGGCGCTGGCCGGCGACGCAAACGGCTCGATGACGTGGCGGCGGTCCTCGCCGGTGGCCCGCCGATCGAGCTGGAGCACCGGCCCAAGGTCCGTGGCCGCGAAGGCCCGGACGCGCCCGTCGATGCCGGCGAAATCGGCCTCGGAACCGGGACCGGCGGACGTACCCGGCGCCTCGAGGATCCGGTAGCTGGCCTGGCGCTCGAAGCCCATGGCCTCGTAGAGGCGACGTCCCTCGTCGGTCGCGACGAGGACGTACGTCCCGCAGCCCGCGGCCGCCAGTTGGTCCAGCAGCTCCTGCGTGATGGCCCGACCGAGGCCCTGGCGACGCCGGTCCGGGGCCACCCAGATCGTCGCAAGCCAGCCGGCCGGCCCGTTGGCGGTGCCGACACCGGTCCCGACGATCACGCCGCCGGCCTCGGCCACGAGGGTCCGGCAGGCGGGATGCCCGGTCGCGAACGCCAGCCAGCTGCCGCGATCACCGAAGTCCGCGGCGACGAGGGTGGCGGCTACCGCGCGTACGTCGGCGGGGGTCATCTGCCGGATCCGGGCGGGAAACACTCATGGCATCGTAGCCGGGCCGCGGGGATCCCTCCGCTATCATCCGCGGGTGGCCGGCCTGTCCCGTTCCGATGTCGAGCACGTGGCGTATCTCGCCCGCCTCGGCATGTCCGCCGAGGAGCTCGA
>JACQEH010000175.1 GCA_016200675.1 Chloroflexota bacterium
GCGGCCGGGACCTCGATCGCGGTCCTCGCCGAGGGCGAGGTCGGGCGCATCGCCGAGGTCGCGAGGGCGACGTCGCCGGCGCTCGTCATCATCGATTCGATCCAGACGATCACGGTCGAGGAGCTGGACGGCCCGGCCGGTAGCGTCGGCCAGGTCCGTGAGTCGGCCCTCCGGCTGATGGAGCTGGCCAAGGGCGAGGGAATCGCGGTCATCCTCGTGGGTCACGTCACGAAGGACGGCTCGATCGCCGGTCCCAAGACCCTCGAGCACCTCGTCGACGCGGTCCTGGAGCTCGGCGGCGAGCGGTCGGGCACGCTGCGCCTGCTCCGGGCCTCGAAGAACCGCTTCGGCTCGACCGAGGAGATCGGCGTCTTCGAGCTCGGCGAGCACGGCCTCGCGGAGGTGGCGGACCCGGCCCGGGCGTTCCTCGTCGAGCACGCCCGGCCGGCGTCGGGCAGCGTCGTTGCGGCGACGATGGAAGGGAGCCGGCCGCTCCTCGTCGAGGTCCAGGCGCTCGTGGCGCCGGCGGGCTACGGGACCCCGGCGCGCCGGACGTCGGGGATCGACGCCAACCGGCTCGCCCTGATCGTGGCGGTGCTGGGCCGGCGGGCCGGCCTGAGCCTGGCGACGCAGGACATCTACGCCAACCTGGCGGGCGGCCTCGAGGTCGCCGAGCCGGGTCTCGACCTGCCGCTCGCGATCGCCCTCGCCAGCTCGTCGCGCGACCGGCCCGTGAAAGCCGGCCTGGTCGCGGTCGGGGAGGTCGGCCTCCTGGGCGAGCTTCGATCGGTGGCCGGGATCGAGCGTCGCCTTCGAGAGGCGGCCCGGCTCGGGTTCAGCGAGGCCGTGGTCCCGTCCACCGGGCGATCGCGACCGGCCCACATCCCGGCCATGACCGTGCATGCCGTGGCGACCGTCCGCGAAGCGATTGAGGTGGCGCTCGGCGATGGGTCCCCGGAGCCGGTTCGTCCGTCCCGCGCCGGGAGCTCCCGCGGAGCCGCCGACCTTGCTCCGCGATCGCCCCGCCCGGCGTCGGCGGGGCACGGGCAGCGGGGCATCGAGGGGTGAGGGCGGATGCTAGGCTGAACCTCCCGTGATTCGCTCGATTCGTGTCCTCGGCGCCGCCCTCGGCGGGCTCATCGGCATCGTCGTCCTGACATCCGATCCGGGCCTCTTCAGCCAGGTACCGGGCGCGGGCGCGGTGATCGTCGGCTGGATCGCGGCCTGGGCCGTCCTCGGGTTCTCGCTCCTGCCGTACCTGACCATCGTCCCGGCCTCGCGGCTCGTCCGCGGCGTCCAGGAGATGTCGACCGCGGAGTTCGTGACGGCGGTCGTCGGCCTCCTGCTGGGCCTCCTCATGGGCCTCCTCCTGGGGTCGCCCCTGTCGGCCTTCGATCCACCGCTCGGGACCTGGCTGCCGGTGGGCGTGTCGGTCTTCCTCGGCCTCGGCATGGTCGGCCTGACGGTCGCCAAGCGGGCGGACCTTCTGCTGGCCGCGGAGGCGATCGGCCTCGTCCATCGCCCTGACGCGGAAGCGGCCGGGCGCAACGGCGACCCCCACATCCTCGTCGACAGCAGCGCCATCATCGACGGCCGCATCGCCGAGATCGTCGAGTCGGGCTTCCTCTTCGGTACGCTCGTGGTCCCCCGGTTCGTGCTCGACGAGGTCCAGAAGATCGCCGACAGCCCCGATACGCTCCGCCGCAACCGGGGCCGCCGGGGCCTCGAGATCCTGACCCGGATGCAGAAGGACTCGCCGACGCCGGTCGTCATCGTCGAGGATGACGCGCCCGAGGTGGGCGAGGTGGACGCGAAGCTTGTGGCCCTGGCCAAGCGCTTCAGCCGGGCGGTCCTGACCAACGACTTCAACCTCAATCGCGTCGCCGAGCTGCAGGGCGTCCGCGTCCTCAACGTCAACTCTCTGGCCAACGCAGTCAAGCCCGCGTTGCTGCCCGGCGAGGAGCTCCGGGTGCATGTGATCCAGGCGGGCAAGGAGGCCGGCCAGGGCGTCGGCTTCCTCGACGACGGGACGATGATCGTCGTCGAGGGCGGGTCGAGGTTCATGGACGCCGAGGTCGACGTCGCGGTCACCCGCGTGCTCCAGACCGTCGCCGGGCGCATCGTCTTCGCCCAGCCGCGCCACGACTGAGCCGCCGATGGCCGGCCGACCGGCGGCGCCGTCGAGATCCGGGCACCTCGCCGTCGACGCCATCGTCGTGGCCGCCGGCGACTCGCGCCGGATGGAAGGCATCGACAAGCGGCTCGCCCTGATCGGCGGACGGCCGCTCCTCGTCCGGACCCTGGAGGCCATCGCGGCTGCTGCGGCCGTCGAGCGGATCGTCCTGGTCATGGGTCCCGGCGCCGCCCTCGAGGCGATCCGGGCAGCCCTGCCCGACGCCGTCGTCGCGGTCGTCCCGGGCGGCGACCATCGCGGCGCGTCGGTCGCGGCCGGCCTGGCCGCCCTCGCGACCCTCGACGGGAGTGCCGCCGACCCGGAGCGCGTCGTCCTGGTCCACGACGGCGCCCGGCCGCTCGTGCCGGCCGCGGTCGTCGCGGCGGTCGCCCGGGCGGCGGCGGATTTCGGAGCGGCGGTCCCGGTGGTGCCCGTCGCCGACACCGTCCGTCGGGCGGCCCCTGCCGGGGACGACCTGGGACCCATCGTCGAGCGCGACGGCCTCCTCGCCGCCCAGACGCCGCAGGGCGCGCGGGCCGGCCTCCTGCGGGCAGCCTTCCGGCGCTTCCCCCCGGACGGCACCGAGCGGTTCACCGATGAGGCTGCCCTGCTGATGGCCTGTACAATCCGCGTCCACCCCGTCCCCGGAGACCCTGTGAACCTGAAGGTCACGCTGCCCGCCGATCTCGCGCGCGCCGATGCGATTTTCTCCGCGCGCCTCGAGCAGCGGACGGGCTTCGGGAGCGACTCGCACCCCTTCGGCCCCGGCGATCCCCTGCACCTCGGCGGCATCGCCATCGCCGGCGCGCCGCGGCTCCATGGGCACTCCGACGGCGACGTCGCGCTTCATGCCATCGCCGACGCCCTCCTCGGCGCGGCGGCGCTCGGGGACCTCGGCCGGCTGTTCCCCGCGGACGCACGCACGCCGCGGGGCATCGCCGGCCCCGAGCTCCTGGCGCGCGTCGTCGCACGGCTCGCGGAGGCGGGTTGGCGGCCCCGCTCGGTGGACCTGACGATCACGGGCGCGCGGCCCCGACTGGCCGCCCACCTCGACGCGATGCGCGACGCGATCGCGGGGCTCCTGCACGTTCCGAGCTCGGCAGTCGGTGTCAAGGCGTCCAGCGGCAACCTCGAGGGCGCGGCCTGCGCCGGGCGGGTCATCGAGGCCGCGGCCACCGTGACGATCGAGGGCGAGGCGCGTCCGCACGCGTCGGCGAGCGCTGGACGGAGTCCCGCCACGGGCTCCGGGAGTCCGTCCTGATGGCCGTCCGTCTCCAGGACACGCTGACCGGCGAGACGCGCCCGCTCGAGCCGCTCGAGCCCGGCCACGTCCGCATCTACAGCTGCGGGCCGACGGTCTACGGGCCGGCCCACGTCGGGAACTTCCGGTCCTTCCTCTTCGCCGACCTCCTCGTCCGGTACCTGCGCTACCGCGGCCTCCGGGTGACGTGGGTGATGAACGTCACCGACATCGACGACAAGATCATCAAGCGGGCCCAGGAGGCGGACGAGACCATCGAGGCGCTCGGCAACCGCTGGATCGAGCGCTTCCTCGCCGATGCGGCGGCCCTCCGCCTGACGACGCCCGACGTGCTGCCGCGGGCGACCCGCCACATCGACGAGATCGTGGGCCTCATCGAGCGCCTCGAGGCCGGCGGCCATGCCTACCGGACGCCGGACGGCTCGGTCTTCTTCCGGATCAGCAGCTGGCCGGCCTACGGGCGCCTCGCCCGCCTCGACCCGACCCAGCTGCGGGTGGGGGAGCGGGTCGAGTCCGACGAGTACGGCAAGGACGATGTCCGCGACTTCGCCCTCTGGAAGGGCGCCAAGCCCGGCGAGCCGAGCTGGGACACGGCCCTCGGCCGGGGCCGGCCGGGCTGGCACATCGAGTGCTCGGCGATGAGCATGCGCCACCTTGGGCCGAGCTTCGACATCCACACCGGGGGCGTCGACCTCGTCTTCCCGCACCACGAGGACGAGATCGCCCAGAGCGAGGCCGCCACTGGGGCACCGTTCGTCCGGACATGGCTCCACTGCGCCCATCTCCGACTCGGTGGCGAGAAGATGGCCAAATCCACCGGCAACATCGCCCGGGTCGTGGACCTCCTCGAGGCCGGCGTCTCGCCGCGGGCCCTGCGCTAC
This sequence comes from Chloroflexota bacterium, assembly GCA_016200675.1. Classification (GTDB taxonomy): domain Bacteria; phylum Chloroflexota; class Limnocylindria; order Limnocylindrales; family CSP1-4; genus UBA5189. Next base: position 4,316 of record JACQEH010000175.1, read on the forward strand.
GCCCTGCTGGCGGTCCACTACCGGCAGGGGCTCGACTACACCGAGACGGCGCTGGCCGCGGCAGGGGCCGCGATCGACCGGCTCGATGCCTTCGTGGCGGCCCTCGACCTCTATCGCCAGGACGTCGCCGACGATCCGGAGGTCGCGACGGTCCTGCGCGCCTCGCGCAACGCCTTCGAGGCCGCCCTCGACGACGACCTCAACATCTCGGCCGCACTCGCGTCGGTCTTCGAGCTGGTCCGGGACGTCAACCGGCGGATCGACGCCCGCTCGATCTCCACCGCGGACGCCCGATCGATCCTGGCTGCCGTCCGCGACCTGGACAGGGTCCTGGGCCTCCTCCCGGATGGCGGCGTTGACCTCGACCCCCGCGTCGCCGTCCTCCTCGACGACCGCGCGGCCGCACGGGCGGCGCGGGACTGGTCGCGCTCGGACGCGCTTCGGGACGAGCTGCTCGGCCTCGGCGTTGCCGTCGAGGACACCCGGGATGGCCAGCGCTGGCGTCGCGCCGAGTCGCAGGCATGAGTCCCAAGCCGCGACCCGACCGACCCGACCGGCGAGGCAGCCACCAGCGTCCTGCCGGTGGCCGTCCGAGAGGCGGTCCCGGGGCCGGCGGTGGCCCGAGGGATCGCCCCGGCCCGGCCGGTCCGCCCGGTTTCGGCGCGCAGCGGCGCCAGGGGCCCGGCGCCTTCCGGCCCGCCGCCGGACCGAGGCCGCGGCCCGCCGGACCCGGCGAAGGTCTCCATGGGGGCGGCACGCACCCCGCCGGCAATGCCTCGGAGCACCCACGCCCGTTCCGGCCCCGTCCGGCCGGCCCTGGGCCCGGCGGCTCCCAGGGGCCCCGAGCGGGAGGAGGGCCGCGCTTCGGTTCCGGGGCGGACTCGGGCCGCCGGCCGCCGCCGTGGGCCGTCGGCGGCGAGCCCTGGCGACCACCTTCGGCTCCCGGGCGCGGGCGCCCGAATCCCGCCGACGCCGGCCCGGCCGATCCGGGCGGTCCGCGTCGCTTCGTGCGCCGGTTCGAGCAGGACGACGCCCGCGTCGGACCCGGCGCGGATCGAGGTGCGGGCTCCCGCCGCGACGGGGAGGGCCGGCCGGGCCGGCCGCCATACCAGGCATCGCGCCCGCCGTACCAGGCGTCGCGCCCGCAATACCGCGGGGCCAACGTCGCCCCGTGGCAGGCGCAGCCCCCGGTCTCGTCGGCCGAGACGCTCGAGCCCGGCGTGGAGCTCGTCGCCGGTCGTCGCCCGGTGGAGGAGGCCTTCGCGGCCCGACGGCCGGCCGTCCGGCTCCTGGTCACGCCCCAGCGCCGCCTCGCCCTGGAGCGGATCGTCCTCCACGCGACGACGCTCCGGATCCCGATCGTGGAGGTCGAAGGCGGGACCCTCACGGCGCTCTCGGGGTTCGATGGCCACCAGGGCGTGGCCCTCGTGGTCGCGGCGCGGGTCTTCGCCGGCCTCGACGACATCCTGGCCCGGGCCATCGAGCGCGGGGAGCCGGCCTTCGTGCTGGTCCTCGACTCCCTCGAGGATCCCCAGAACCTCGGCACGCTGCTCCGGAGCGCCGAGGCGGCCGGCGTCCACGGGGTGGTCTTCCCGACGGTTCGCCAGGCGCCCCTCAGCCCGGCCGCGATCAAGGCATCGGCGGGGGCCACCGAGCACCTCCTCCTGTGCCCGGTCGACGACCTCGCGGGCGCCCTGACTGACCTCCACATCCGGGGCCTCCGGATCGTCGGGACGGAGGCCGAGGCCCCCCTGACGGCACGCCAGGCAGACCTCCGCGGACCGATCGCCATCGTCATCGGCAGCGAGGGGCACGGCCTCGCCCCGGCGGTCCGCCGCCGCTGCGACCTGATGGTCCGAATCCCCATGCGGGGAGCCATCGGCTCCCTGAACGCCGCGGTCGCGGGGTCGGTGCTCCTCTTCGAGGCTCTGGGCCAGCGAGACCCCGAGGCTCGTCCCGTCGCGGCCGCCGCGGTCGGCGGAGCGGGAGCCGGCTCGGCCGCCCCGGACCCGGCCGCCCCGGAATCGGCCGCCCCGGACCCGGCCGCCGCAGGCACCGGGCCTCCTGCGGAAACCGAGGCCGCGGCCCCGGTGCGGACGACCGCCGTGCGGAAGCCGGCGACCCGGAAGCCGGCGACCCGGAAGACCGGACAGCCGAAGACCTCCGAGCCGAAGACATCCCCCTCGGGGTCCCGGGCCCGGGCAACGACCACGAAGGCCCGCCGGGCGCCGGCCCCCGGGGTGGCAGTGTCGGAACCGGCGGACGTCGCGATCGACGCCGCGACCGACGACGGGGGCCTCCTGCCCGGCGCGCCGAAGTCCTCGGCTTGACCGTCCTGCGGGGCCCGGCCTATCATTCGCGGGCGCTGAGACACCACTTAGGTGCCCATGCGCTGCGCCGACGTAGCTCAATTGGTAGAGCAGCGGTTTTGTAAACCGCCGGTTCCGGGTTCGAGTCCCGTCGTCGGCTCCACTCGTGCAGCCTCCGGGCCCACATAGCTCAGCTGGCAGAGCACTTCCTTGGTAAGGAAGAGGTCATCGGTTCGAACCCGATTGTGGGCTCCACCCCTGACCTCCGTCGGTCCCCGGAAGAGACGAACACTGGCGAAGCCGCGCCCCTCGCGGCAGGTCCGCAGCAAGTACTGGAGAGACAGGTCACCGTGGCCAAGAAGAAGTTCGAGCGCACCAAGCCGCACGTGAACATCGGCACGATCGGCCACATCGACCATGGCAAGACGTCGCTGACGGCGGCGATCACCAAGTACCTCGCGCTCAAG
>JACQEH010000169.1 GCA_016200675.1 Chloroflexota bacterium
ACGGGCACGAATAGCGCTCGGAGTAGCGGCGCTCCTCGAACTCCGGCGGCGCGTCGTCGCGCGGCGCGGGCGCGACGAGGACGACGCCCTCGCCCAGTCGGAGGGCGGTCTCGATCGAGTCGGCCAGGCGCGGCGCATCGGGATCCGGCACCGGCCGGCCCGTCTCGGGGTCGATGGGGTGGCCGGACTCGTCGCGGATCCAGCCCTCGGGCGCCTCCGCGCGGCGGACGACGAAGCGATCGACGACGACCTCGATCGAGTGGCGCTTGTACTTGTCGAGCGTCGGCGCGTCGGCGAGGTCGTAGGTCTGGCCGTCGACCCGGATCCGGACGAAGCCCTGCTTGCGGGCCGCCTCGAAGACGCGGTCGCCCTCGGTCTTGCGATCCTTGATGAGCGGCCCGAGGACGAGCAGGCGGGTCCCCTCCGGCATCGCCAGGACCTGGTCGACGATCTGCTGGACGGTCTGCCGCTCGATCTCCCGGCCGCACTGCGGGCAGTGGGGATGGCCGATCCGGGCGAAGAGGAGCCGGAGGTGGTCGTAGATCTCGGTGACGGTGCCGACGGTGCTGCGCGGGTTTCGCGAGGCGCCCTTCTGGTCGATGGAGATGGCGGGTGACAGGCCGTCGATCTGGTCGACGTCCGGCTTCTCCATCTGGCCCAGGAACTGGCGGGCGTAGGCCGACAGGCTCTCGACGTAGCGGCGCTGGCCCTCGGCGTAGATCGTGTCGAAGGCGAGGCTCGACTTGCCGCTCCCCGACAGGCCCGTGATCACGACGAGGCGATCCCGCGGGAAGTCGAGGGTGACGTTCTTCAGGTTGTGTTCGCGAGCACCGCGAACGACGATGCGATCCTGGGGCACCGACCCAGTGTACCGGAACGCCGCAAAAGAGAACAGGTGTTCGTGCCGCGGCCTCGAGTGTCCGCGCCCGCGCGCGTTCGGGGGCCCGGGCCGCCGTGCCGTCCGGGTCGCCCGGGTCGCCCGGGTCGCCCGGGTCGCTGATGCACCGGGTGCATGAGTCCGACGCCTGCCGCGGCCGTTCGTCAACGCCGATGCGTCGGGTGACTCGGTCCTCCCTGATGATGCATCAGCCGGTTCGTTTCCCACACAATTGCGCTCAGAGTCGTCGCGTTCATCCGCCGGATGCATGGGCGGCCCACCGTATGCCCGCGGGGTGCATAGCGCACGAACCATCGTCCGCGGCCAGGTCGGCGTCCAGGTCGGCGGCGACGCCCGGCTCATGCGCGGCTCATGCGCGGCTCATGCGCGGCGACGGACCGCCCGGCATGCGGCGCCTGCTCCGGCTGTTCGCGGGCGAGCCGGCGGCTGGGCCGCCGCGCAGCGGGGAACAGGCCTTGCCACCCCATCGGGGATCTCGTCGGACCGCCATGAAGGGGCCGGGGCCGGCATCGGCCGGAGCCGGCATCGGCCGGGGCCGGCATCGGCCGGAGCCGGCATCGGCCGGAGCCGGCATCGGCCGGAGCCGGCATCGGCCGGGGCCGGCATCGAGGTCAGCGGCGGCGAGTGCCCCGGCCGCCGGACCGCTTCCGGATGTTCGGCGTCACGGTCCGGTCCCACGTCGGCCGGTCCAGCCAGCGCGCCTGCCAGCCCGCCTCGTCCTCGTGCTCGTCCCGGATCCCGGGCAGCCAGTCGGACGCGGTCCCCTGCTCCTCGCCGGCGCCCTCCTGCCCGTCGCCGGGCGTCGGGCCGCCGGGGACATCGCCGGCCGCCATCACCGACACCGAGGCGACCTCGAGGACCGCCGCCTCGCGCTCGGGGCGGACCTCGCGGTCCTGCCGCGACGCCGGTCGGGCGCTGGCCGCGATCTCGCCGGCCCGGCCCACGATGACGGACTGGTCCTCCTGCAGGACGCGGAGGCGAATCTGCTGGATCTCGTCGCGGAGCGCCGCGGCCCGCTCGAACTCGAGCTCCCTGGCCGCGGCCTTCATCTCGGCCTCCATGCGGGCCACGAGCTGCTCGACCTTCTTCGTGTCGAGCTCGACGAGCCGGGCGTCCCGCGCCTCCCGCTCCGACGCGTACACGACCGTGTGCTCGGCCACCGCCCGGAGCTGGTCGTTGAGGTCGCGGATGCCCTTGATGATCGTCTTCGGCTCGATCCCGTGCTCGACGTTGTAGCGCTCCTGGACCGCCCGCCGGCGATCCGTCTCGCCGATCGCCGCCTTCATCGAGTCGGTCATCCGATCGGCGTACATGACGACCTCGCCACCGATGTTGCGCGCCGCCCGGCCGGTCATCTGGATGAGCGACCAGGCACTCCGGAGGAAGCCCTCCTTGTCTGCGTCCAGGATGGCCACCAGGGTCACCTCGGGCAGGTCGATGCCCTCGCGCAGGAGGTTGATGCCGACGATGACGTCGTAGATCCCGAGGCGCAGGTCGCGCAGGATCGCGACCCGCTCGAGCGTGTCCACCTCGGCGTGGAGGTACTGGACCTTCACACCGAGCTCGCGGAGGTAGTCGGTGAGGTCCTCCGCCATGCGCTTGGTGAGCGTCGTGACGATGGCCCGCTCGCCCTTCTCGACCCGCTTCCGGACCTCCTCGAGAAGATCGTCGATCTGGCCCTCCGTCGGGCGCACGTGGATGACCGGGTCGACGATCCCGGTCGGCCGGATGAGCTGCTCGGCGATGCGCTCGCTGCGCTCGAGCTCGTACGGGCCGGGCGTCGCCGACAGGTAGATCGCCTGGTGGACGGTGGCCTCGAACTCCTCGAAGGTCAGCGGCCGGTTGTCGAGGGCCGAGGGCAGCCGGAACCCGAAGTCGACGAGGATTTCCTTGCGCGTGCGGTCGTTCTTGTACATGCCCACGACCTGAGGGATCGTCATGTGCGACTCGTCGACGACGAGCAGCCAATCCGGCGGGAAGTAGTCGAGGAGGGTCCACGGCCGGCTGCCGGCCTCGCGCCGCGAGAGGTGGCGCGAGTAGTTCTCGACGCCGGAGCAGTAGCCGAGCTCGCGAAGCATCTCCAGGTCGAACGTCGTCCGCTGCCGGAGCCGCGCCCCCTCCAGGGCCCGGCCCTCGGCCTCGAGCTGGCCGACCCGCTCTTCCATCTCGGCCTCGATGTCGACGATCGCGCCCTGGAGCTTGTCGGCCGGGGTCACGTAATGGGTGGCCGGGTAGACGTTGACGTCCTTCCGCTCGGCCAGGAGCTCGCCGGTCAGGGGGTCGAGCTCCGTGATCCGCTCGACCTCGTCGCCGAAGAACTCGACCCGGACGAGCCGCTCCTCCGAGGCCGGATGGAACTCGAGGGTGTCCCCGCGGACGCGGAAGCGCGCCCGCGTCAGGGCCTGGTCGTTGCGCTGGTACTGGAGGTCGACGAGGTGGCGGAGGACGGCGTCCCGCCGGTACTGCCCCCCGACCCGCAACCGAAGCACCGTGGCCCCGTAGTCGACCGGCGCCCCGAT
>JACQEH010000168.1 GCA_016200675.1 Chloroflexota bacterium
GGGGAACTCGACGTGGCGGGGCGCCGAGACGTCGGCCCGATCCGCGACCAGCGGCGTGGCCCGGCGCAGGACCTCGAGCGCGCTGGTCCCGAGGTCGAGGTCGACCACGACCGCCGGCTCGAACGGCGAGACCGCCCGGAGGACGGCGTGGCCGCCGTCGATCGAGACCGACGCGATCTCCGAGAAGGGCAGCTCCAGGACGCGCTCGGTGCCGTCGGCGTCGAAGCGGTAGAGCTGGTCCCGGCCGCCACTGCGACCGACGGCCAGGATCCCGCCGTCGTCGAGGAAGCCGTACTCGGCGACGCCGAAGATCCAGTCCGGCGACGCGAACTCGACCTCCATCGGCGCGATCGGCTCCACCACCCCGCCGCGATACCGGAAGAGGTTCATCCAGCCGTCCGGCTCGGCGACGAAGTGGAGGATCCCGCCCGGCGACCAGCGCGGCTGGGCGATCCAGTCGCGGGAGCTGCCGGCGATCGTGGTGGCCGGTCCGAGCTCCCCACCCTCGCCGACCGCGGCGAGCTGGAGTCGCGTGCCGTCCCACGGCAGGTTCGGGTGGTTCCACTCCAGCCAGCAGAGATGGCGGCCGTCGGGCGACAGGCGCGGCGCGGCGTAGAAGTCGGCGCCGGTCGCGACCACCTCGACGTCGCCGGTCGCGAGGTCGATCGCCGCCAGCTCGTTGACCCACTCGCCGTGCGCCGCGACGACGTCGGGTTCGTGATCCTCGCGGACCGCGTACAGCCGCTCCCGGTCGACATCGTGGACGGCGTCGGCGAAGCGCCAGGCGCGCTCGGGCGTCAGCGGCACCAGCACCTCCGGCGCCGTGACCCGATGGAGCCGGCCGGTGGCGAAGTCGGAGACCACGACCAGGTCGCCCGAGACGAGCGTCGCAGCGCCGCCGTACTCGTGGACGCGGGAGCGGGCATTGAAGCCCTCGGGCGTGAGGCGGGTCACCGTCCCGTCGGGATCGCGCCGCACCAGGACCTGGCGGCCGCCTTCCCCGGGGCGGCCCTCCAGCCACCAGCGGACGCCGCCCGCAGCACGGACCTCGGACAGGAAGACGACGCCCTCGGTCAGGCGGTCGATGGCGAAGGGCGACGTCCAGCTGCCGTATGGGGCGACGGTCGGTTCGGACATGCGGCCGCGGTCCTCGCTGCTGCGCTGCGGTGGGTGTCTACGTGCCGTGCCGCCACGAGGCGACGTAGTCGGCCTGCTCGGCCGTCATGGCGTCGAGGGTGATGCCCCGGGCGGCCAGCTTGAGCCGGGCCACCTCGGCGTCGATCGCCTCGGGGACCACGTAGACCTGGCGCTCCAGCTCCCTGTGGTGCCTGACTGCATACTCCGCGGACAGGGCCTGGTTGGCGAAGCTCATGTCCATGACGGCCGCCGGGTGGCCCTCGGCCGCACCGAGGTTCACCAGCCGCCCTTCGGCGATCAGGTGAAGGCGCTTGCCGCCGAGGTCGAACTCCTGGACGTTCTCGCGGACCTCGCGGACGTGGCCCTCGGCCATCGCCCGGAGGGCCGCCAGGTCCAGCTCGGCGTCGAAGTGGCCGGAGTTGGCCATCACGGCCCCGTCCTTCATCGCCTCGAAGTGCTCGCGGCGGAAGACGTTGATGTTGCCGGTCGCGGTCACGAACAGGTCGCCCCAACCGGCCGCCTGGCCGACGGTCATGACCTGGAAGCCGTCCATGAGCGCCTCGAGGGCGCGGATGGGATCGACCTCGATGACCGCCACGTGGGCGCCGTGGCCGTCCATCCGCGAGGCGATCCCCCGCCCCACCCAGCCGTAGCCGGCGACGACGACGTTCCGCCCGGCGATGAGGAGGTTCGTTGCCCGCAGGATGCCGTCGAGGGTCGACTGGCCGGTCCCGTAGCGATTGTCGAAGAGGTGCTTGGTGAGGGCCTCGTTCACGGCGATCACCGGGTAGCCGAGCGCGTCGTCGGCGGCCATCGCCCGGAGGCGGATCACGCCCGTTGTCGTCTCCTCGGTGCCGGCCAGGACGCTCGCCACCTGGCCGGGCCGCTCCTGGTGGAGGAGCGAGACGAGGTCGCAGCCGTCGTCCATCGTGAGCTGGGGCATGGTGTCGGCGACCGCGTTGAGGTGGGCGTAATAGCTGTCCCGATCCTCGCCGCGGCGGGCGTACGTGGAGATCCCGTACTCGGTCACGAGGGCCGCCGCCACGTCGTCCTGGGTGGA
>JACQEH010000011.1 GCA_016200675.1 Chloroflexota bacterium
CAGGCTGCCCAACGACGGATGTCACCAGGGAGCGGGGGCGCCGGCTAGGACGAGCGGCGGCGCCGGATCTCGACGCCGGCGTGGGCCAGCGGCCCGCCGAGCTTGACCTCCGGCTTCCGGACCCGGACCACGACCTCGTCGAGGGCGGGGAAGTCGGCCAGGAGCTCGTGGCTGATCGCCTCGGCAAGCGCCTCGATGAGGTTGAAGGTCGTCGATTCGACGATCGTGCGGACCGTCTCGTAGACCCGGCCGTAGTCCAGGGTCCGGGCCAGGTCGTCCTCGAGCCCCGCCGGCTGGAGGTCGGTCTCGAGCTCGACGTCGATCTCGAAGCGCTGGGCGGTGACCTTCTCCTCGGGGTGCACCCCATGGCGGGCCCGGAAGGCCATGCCGGTCAGGACGATCCGGTCGGGCATCCGCCCCCGTCCTCCGGCCACGTTCCGCGGACCACCGCGTCGGCCATCCGTGCCGCCCGGACGTTCTCCCGGACGTCATGGACCCGGACGATGTCGACGCCGGCCGCGATCGCGAGGGCGGTCGTGGTGAGCGTCGCCTCGAGGCGCTGGTCGGCCGGCAGGTCCAGGACCCTGCCGAGGGTCGACTTGCGCGACGTTCCGAGCAGGATGGGGCGGCCGAGGATGGCCAGGCTGGGCAGCTCCCGGAGGAGGGCCAGGTTGTGCTCGGCGGTCTTCCCGAAGCCGAAGCCCGGGTCCACGATGATGTCGTCCCAGGGGACACCCGCCCGGAGTGCCCGCTCGATGGCTCGCTGGAGGTCGCCGATGATCTCGGGCAGGAGCGTGGTGTAGCGCGCCTCGACGCGGTTGTGCATCAGGACGATGGGCACGCGCCGCGCGGCAGCGAGGCGGGCCAGGGCGTCGTCCTCTGCCACGCCCCAGACATCGTTGACGAGGTCCGCTCCGGCATCCAGGGCGGCCGCGGCGACCGTCGGCTTGGTCGAATCCACGGAGATTGGCAGGTCTGGCAGCGCGGCCCGGACGGCCCGGACGACCGGTACCACCCGCTCGATCTCCTCTCCCTCGGCGACGGCGTCGTGGCCGGGGCGGGTCGATTCGCCGCCGATGTCGATGAGGTCGGCCCCCGCTTCGGCCATCGCCCGGGCGAGGTCCGTCGCGGTCGCCAGGGCGGCTCCTGCGGCGGCCGCCCCGCGGGCCAGCAGCCCATCCCCGGAGAACGAGTCGGGGGTCACGTTGAGGATGCCCATCACGAATGTCCGGCTGCCCCAGGTGAACGTCCGCCGGCCGATGCGCGTGGCGCCGAGGCCCTCGGGGAGGCCGCTCGGCGCACCGTCGGGGAGGCCGAAGGCCGGCGTGCTCCGCCCGCCGCCGAGATCCGGGCGCGGCTCGAGGACGGGTCCCTCCCCGGGCGTCGAGCGCTGGCTGCGGGCGGAGTCGGTCACGCGGATCAGGCCTCGGGATCGCGCAGGCGGGGATCGTCGACGAGCCGCCGCCGCGCCTCGCCGACAAGGTACAGCGAGCCGGCGATGACGACCGGGCCGCCGCCGGCGGCGAAGGCGGCGTCGAGGGCGGCCCCGACCCTGGCGACGGCCTCGACCCGCAGGGGGCCCACGGCGGCGCCCCCGACCCTGGTGACGGCCTCGACCCGCAGGGGGCCCACGGCGGCGGCCCAGCGTGCGGCCAGCGCTCGAGCCGGCATGGCTCGCGGGAGGTCGACGGCCGTGCAGATGACGCGAGCCCCACGGACCACCGCGCTGGCCAGGAGGGCGGCGATGATCCCGTCGACGTCCTTGTCCGCCATCGAGGCGACCACCAGGATGATCGGCGGCAGGCCCGCGACGCCGCCGGTGAGGCCCGGCCGGAGGTCGTCAAGGGCGGTTGCCAGCGTCGCGGCCCCGGCCGGGTTGTGGGCCCCGTCGAGCAGGACGTCCCGGCCGTCCACCACCAGCAGCTCCAGCCGCCCGGGCCATCGCGCGCCGGCGTAGCCCCGTCGGCGGGCCTCTCGCGGGACCGCGGCGATGCCGGCCTCCTCGAGGGCGTCGAGCATGGCGTCCGCCACGGCGACGTTGGCCCCCTGGTGGCGCCCGCGCAATCCGACGCGGGTCGGCCCGAGACCCGGCAGGTCCACCTCGATCCCGTCGCGATCGAGGCCGAGGACCGCCGGCGGTGCCACCTCCCGCAGCGGGGCGCCCATGCGGCGCGCCCTTCGGCGGACGACGATGAGCCCCTCCCCGGTCGCCCCCGTCACGGCGAGGTCGCCGCGCTCGATGATCGCGGCCTTCTCACGGGCGATCAGGGGGATCGTGGCGCCCAGGCGATCCATGTGGTCCAGGGCAACGTTCGTGACCACGGCCACGCCACCGTCCCAGGCGTGGGTTGCATCCAGGCGACCGCCGAGGCCGACCTCGACAAGGGCCACCTTGACGCCCGCCTCGGCGAACCAGCGGAAGATGAGGGCGGTCAGGAGCTCGAACTCGGTGGGCTCCCCGAGGCGGCGGGCGACCCGCTCGGCGACCGGCAGGACCTCCCCGACCAGCCGCGCGAACGTCGCCGGGTCGATGGGTTCCCCGCCGATTGTCAGCCGCTCGCGGTAGGACACCAGGTGTGGCTTGGGCGTCTCGCCGGCCCGGATCCCGGCGGCCCGCAGGGCGCTCCCGGCCAGTGCGAGGACGCTGCCATTGCCGTTGGTGCCGGCTACGAGGGCGCCGCGAAAGGCGAGCTGCGGGTCACCCAGCTCGCGAAGCAGGGCGCGGGTCCGGCCGAGGCCCAGGCGGATCCCGAACCGCCCGCGTCCCTCGAGGGCCCGCACCGCCCGCTGGTAGCCACCGGGGCCGTCGAAGGTGGCGGTCACCTGGCGTCGCCTCCGCGCCCGCTGTCGCTCAGCGAGCGGACAGGTCTTCCTCGTAGAAGACGCACTGGTTGAAGCGCGGCGAGAGGCAGACGTCGTTGACGTAGCTCTGTTCGAGGTGGACGCCGCCGCGCAGCTGACAGCGCGACGTCGTCGCGTCCTGCCGGACGAGGGCCTTCAGGAGATGGGGCGCATGGATGGGGATCGCGCCCCGCGTGCCGGTCATGAAGAAGTGGGGGCAAACGTTGCGGCGGAGGTTCGGCAGGCCGAACGCCCGGGCCCGGGCGATCTCCGTACCGGCTCGGGCACGCACGCCGGGCAGGGCCGCATCGGCTGGATCGAGCCCGGGTCCCACCGCCGTCCCGGCCCGGCCACCCATCGTCCCGACGCGGCCGAGAGCGGCCATCGTGGGGACCCTGGCGATGGGCCCGATCCCGAAGGCGGGCCGGCCACCGGACTGCGGGCGCGTGTCGGTGCGAACCGGCCTCGCCGATCGCAGGTCGCGTCCGTCCAACCATCCCTCCACCAGATCACCGACGACGGGGCGCCGGACGGCGAGAGCGTACACCGCATCGTGAAGTGGCCGCGGTCGCGCCGGCGATCCGTGCGACGATATGGCGGATGCCGACTCGCCGCGGGAGCCACACGCCGCATGTCCGCCCCCGCCCGCCGAGCACCGGCCGTCCCGCGGCGCAACGGGCCCGCGTGCCGGCACCCGATGCCTATCGCCTGAAACAGGCGCGCGGCCTCAGCAGCCGGCGTCGCGGCATGCCGATGCCCGCCCGGATCCTCCTGGCCCTGGCGATCGTCGCCCTCGGCGCGGCGGTCCTGATGACCGCGACGGGCGGGATCGGGAAGCTCGTCGGCGTGCTGGGGTCCTCGATGTCCGGGGTCGTCAACCGGATCACCGCCACGACCCAGCCCTCGGCAACCCAGATCGTGATTAGCGGCGCGCCGACCATCGTGGCTCCCACCGAGCCGTACACCAACCTCGGGACCGCCGACCTCGAAATCAACGTGCCGGCCGCCTTCGTCGGCAACACGGCCGCCCACGTCCGCGTCTACCTCGCCCTGGAGGGGCAAGCGCCGGGGCCGATCGCCGAAGTGCCCATCGGCTCCACGATCACGATGATCGTGCCGGTGACCTTGACGCCCGGTCGGAACGACCTGTCGGCCACGATCATCGAAGGCGCCGTCGAGTCCTCGTCGTCGCCGGTCGTGACCTACATCTACGACACGGATCCGCCCAAGATCGTCCTGGCGTCGCCGAAGGATGGGGCCACCATCAACAGCGCGACGGTCACCTTCACCGGCACAACCCAGCCCCGAACGACGCTCCTGGCCCGCAACGAGACCAACGGCACGTCCGTCTCCGGGCAGGCCGGCAGCGACGGCGCGTTCGCGTTCGACCTGCCGCTGGAGTCCGCGACCAACGCGATCACGATCGCCGGCACCGACCCAGCCGGCAACGTCGGCCAGCTGACCCTGAGCCTCGTCCGCGGCAGCGGCCAGCTTACGGCGAACCTGACCGCCTCCTCCTACCGCATCAGCGTCGGGGCGCTCCCGCAGTCGATCCAGCTGAGCGTCATCGTCACGAATCCCGACAGCCAGCCGCTGGCCGGCGCGAACGTGACCTTCACCCTGACCGTGCCCGGCATCCCGCCGGTCTCCACCGACACCACGACCGGCGCGGATGGCCGGGCGACGTTCACGACCACGCTCCCGACCGGCGTCACGACCGGCGCCGGCCTGGCGACCGCCCTCGTCGCGACGAGCTCGTTCGGGACGACGTCGTCGCAGAAGACGATCACGGTCGTCCCCTAGCCGGGGGTTCGGCCGATCGGCGGGCGTCGTCGTCTCGCGGCGGGCCGGTGTCGGTTGCCCTGAGGCACGTGGTGCCACGAGTGCGCGTGATCCGGCACGGTTCGAGCAAGCCCTGCATGATCCCGGGTCGGGCGACGCTGGTACTTCGCCGACATGTTTTCTGGGGCAGCCCCGAAAAGCGCCTCGACGCCGAGGACGATCGCAGCTACGATCCTCCCATGTCGATGTGGCGGTGCCCCCACTGCGGCACACCCCAGGCGGAGTCGTCCCGCTGCTGGGTCTGCCATCGCTCCTCGACCACCTGTTCGACCTGTCGGCACTTCCGGCGGAGCGTCGCCGCCCAGATCGGCTACTGCGGCCTCGACCCGCGACGGCTGCCGTTGGCGGGCACCGAGATGCGCGGCTGCTGGGAGCCGGCGGCGGACCACGCCGCCGAGTCGCCCGGGCCGGCCGCGCCGGCGCCGGCCGCGCCGAGACCCACGGCGAACCCTTCGCTTCGCCTCCGCGACTTCGTACCGGTGGAGCTCCAGCGCGACTATCGGATCGTGCTCCGCGAAGACCATCGCCGTCCGGCCGAGGCGGATTCAGGCGGGGCGACGGACGCTGGTGCAGACGAGGCTGTCGCAGTCCGGGCCATCGTAGCCACAGGCGAGCGACCCGGAAGGAGCCTGACGCTCTTCGGCGAGGCCGAGGCGCGCTGATCCCGAGGCGCGCTGATCCCGAGCCGCGCTGATCCCGAGCCGCCGCGTGCGGAGTGGAGCCTAGCTACGCGCTCGAGGCTGGAGTCGGCGTCGGGCCTGGCGACGTCGGCGAGGGTGTCGCGGGCGGTGGAGTGGGGGCCGGAGTCGGTGTCGGCACGGGCGTCGGGGGCAGCGTCGGGACCGGCGTCGGCGAGGGCGTCGGAGATGGGCTCGGCGATGGGGTCGGCTGCGGTCCCTTCGACACGACGTAGTTCACCGCCAGCCCCTGGGTCACGACCTGGCCGGGCCCGGGATCCTGGGTCACGACGTTGCCCGCCGGGATGAACGGGTCGTAGGCCTCGGTGCGGGTCCCGATCGTGAGCTGGCTCGCCGCGATGCGGTTGACGGCATCCGTCTCGCTCTTGCCGCGGAGGTCCGGGACGGGGACCGTCTGCTTGCCGAGGGCCAGAGTGAGCTTGATCGTGGAGCCGGGCTCCGCCGCAGCGCCCGATGCCGGGTCCTGGCTCAGGACCGTGTTGTCGGGCTTGTCGCTCGGCAGGAACGCGGTCCGCGCGACCTTCAGGTTCAGGTCCGACGCCGCCGCCTGGGCGGCCTCGTAGGTCATGCCCACGAGGTTCGGCACCTGGACCTGCTGCGGACCGGGCTTCTGGTTGCCGCCCACAAGGCGGATCGCAAGGAAGGCCGCGAGGCCCAGGATCACGATCGCGAGGATGCCGGAGATCCACAGCCAGGGGCTCGTCCCGCGGCCCTCGTCGGGCTCGTCGAGCTGGTCGTCGGGCACTCGCCGGCCGGCGCCGATGGGCCGCGGGCGCGGCGCATCGTCACGAGCGTAGGCGTCGGGCGCGTACGGCAGGCGGGCGTTGGGATTCGGCGTGGCGGTCCCGGCAAGCGTTGCCGCGTCCGCGAGCGGTGGGGCACCGGCCGCTGCCGCGCCGGCGGCCCCGACCACGCCGGCACCCACGGCCGCCGCGCCGGCGGCTCCGGCCACGCCCGCCGCGGGGCCGGCCGGCGCCTTGGCAGCCTGGTCGGCGAGGTAGGCGTCGAGGGCGTCGGCCATGGCGTCGGCGGATTCGAAGCGCTGCTCGGGGTCGGTCGCGAGGGCCTTCCGCGTGATCGCCTCGAGCGCCGGGGGAACGCCCGCCCGGACGGCCGAGGGGCTCGGCACGGGCCCGGTCAGGCGGGCGGTCGCGATCGCGGCCGCGGAGTCGCCCTCCCAGGGCCGGCGGCCCGTCAGCAGCTCGTAGAGGACGATGCCGAGGCTGTAGATGTCGGAGGCCTCCGTCGCCAGCTCGCCCCGGGCCTGCTCCGGGCTGAAGTAGTGGACCGAGCCGAGCGTGGTGCCGGGCAGCGTGAGGGCCGCTTCCGCAACCGCCCGCGCGATCCCGAAGTCGGTGACCTTGGCCTTGCCGTCCCGGGTGACGAGGACGTTGCTGGGCTTGATGTCGCGGTGGATGAAGCCGCGCTCGTGGGCCGCGGCGATGGACCGCGCGATCTGGGCGGCGAGTCGAGCCGCCTGGCGTGGCGGCAGGGCCCCCGTGCGACGAACGATCGAACCGAGATCCTCGCCGTCGACGAGCTCCATGACGATGTACGGGCCGGCAGCGTCGGTCCCATAGTCGTGGACCGCCACGACGCCGGGATGGTTGAGGGACGCCGCCGACTGCGCCTCCTGCCGGAAGCGGGCGAAGAAGTCGGGGTCGCGGCCGTACTCCGGCCGCAGCACCTTGACCGCGACATCGCGTTCGAGCTGCGTGTCGTGGGCCCGGTAGATCGTCGCCATGCCGCCCTGGCCGAGCAGCTCGATGAGCCGATACCGGCCGCCCAGGACGGTCCCGATGTCCGCCAAGCGTTCCTCCGAATGTCGCGGGTCCCCGTGCGGGTGCGCCGGGGGATCGTAGCGTACGACGGCTCGACGGCTCGCCGGCCGGCCGGGGTACGGGCTGCCTAGAGCTCCAGGCTGCGGAGATGCGCCCGGAGCTCGGTCGCCAGCTCGGGGCGGGCGAGGGCGAGCTCCACGGTGGCCTTCAGCCAGCCCATCGTGGTCCCGGCGTCGTAGCGCGCTCCCTCGAACTCGTAGGCGTAGACCGTCTGCTCGGCCATCAGGGCCTCGATCGCGTCCGTCAGCTGGATCTCGCCGCCTGCCCCTCGCTGCGTCTGCTCGAGCTTGTCGAAGATCTTGGGGGTCAGGACGTAGCGGCCGATGATCGCCAGGTTCGACGGCGCCGTCCCCGGCCCGGGCTTCTCGACGACGCTCGTGACCTGGTGGAGGCGCGGGTCCGTGTCATCGGGGGGCCGGACTGTCCCGACGATCCCGTAGCGCGAGGTCTCGTCGGGCGGCACCTCCGCGACCGCCAGGACCGAGCCGTGGGTCTGCTGGTAGGCGTGGATCAGCTGGCCGATGGCCGGCCGGTCGCCGACCACCACGTCGTCCGGCAGGAGGACCGCGAAGGGCTCGTGGCCGATGAGGTCCTTGGCCATCAGGACGGCATGCCCGAGGCCGAGCTGCTCCTTCTGGCGGACATAGGCGATCTGGGCGAGGTCGCTGATCGCCCGGACCTGGCGGAGCTTCTCGATCTCGCCCTTGTCCTCGAGCAGCCGCTCGAGCTCGTAGTTGAGGTCGAAGTGGTCCTCGATCGCCCGCTTCTGGCTGGAGGTGACGATGATCACCTGCTCGATGCCTGCCGCGACCGCCTCCTCGACGGCGTACTGGATGATCGGCTTGTCGACGAGGGGCAGCATCTCCTTCGGCTGCGCCTTCGTCGCAGGCAGGAACCGCGTACCCCAGCCGGCAGCCGGGAAGACGGCTTTACGGACGCGCATGGGCCCCCTTGGGTGGGCGGGTGGGTACGTCCGAGGATACCACCCGACCCCCGACGGCCAGTCGCGCCGCTCTCGATGCCAGTCGCGCCTCGAACCTCCGGATCGCCTCTGCGAAGGCATCCGGCCGATCGAGCGGGGAGAGATGGCTGGCCCGGCTGAGCGTGCGCCGGGTCACGTTGGGGACGCCGCGCAGGAACGATCGGGCGCCGATGCGGAAGACGAGGTCGAGCTCGCCGTTGATCGCCAGGATGGGCCCGCCGTAGGCGAGCAGGCGATCCCGGAAGGACTCCCGGCCGAGGGCCCGGATGGCCGCCGCGCCGCCGCGGGACCAGTAGCCGGCGGCGATGATCGGCTCGGCGATCTCGGGCGCATAGCGTCGGCGGAGGAACCACGTGTTGAGGGCGTCGAGGGGTCGCTGCGGGGCCGATCCGATGGCCCACGCATAGAGCCGGAAGACGGCCGCCGCGGAACCGCCCGGCTCGGCCGTCGACCCGGCCAGCACGAGCCCGCGGACGCGCTCCGGGTGGCTTGCCGCATAGGCGGCCGCGACATACCCGCCGAGCGACAGGCCCACGAGCAGGACCGGCGGCCCTCCCACCGCCTCGATGGTTGCTTCGAGGACGTCGGTTGCGCCCTCGAGCGTGAAGGGGACGTCAGCCAGGGCCCCGTGACCGGGCAAGTCCGGGGTGGCGATCCGGAAGGAGCCGGCGAGCCGGTCGGTCACCGCCTGCCACGAGGCGCGGGTGGTCCGGCTGCCGTGCACCAGGACGAGGTGCGGCCCGTCGGGTGGCCCGATGACGTCACAGCCTGCTTCGACCTCGCGGTCCATGGCGCCATGGTAGGCCCGGGCCGGATTCGGCCCGCACAGCCGCCGAGGTTGCCTCAGCTCGGGCCGGATTTGGCCCGCACAGCCGCCGAGGTTGCCTCAGCTCGGACCGGACTCTGCTCTCGGCGGGTGCGGCCGAGTCGGATCCCGGTGAAGGGAATCCGGAACTCGTGGAAGGCCTCGATCGAGATGAGGAAGCCCGCCAGGAGGAAGAGGACGGCAATGAGCTTGGCGATCGCGAACGGCGCCGTGATGCCGAACCGATTCAGGCTATCGCCGGCGGACGCGACGAACGCCCCGATGGCGATGAGGATGGTTGCCGGCACGCGACTGTGGAGCCGACCGGCCACGAGCTCACGCACCGCCCCCGGAAGCGAGGCACCGAAGTTCACGGTCAGGGCGACCGGCGCGATGAGGAGATTGAAGAGGAACTGGTCGCCCGTCTGGCCCGGATCCAGCGAGTACGCGAGGACGCGCCGCTTGGGCATGAAGACGTACGCGGAGAAGAGCGCGCCGAAGGCCAGCACCAGCCCGCCCGTCACGTTGAGGAACGGGGTGAGGAGGCGGAGGGTGCCCGGAAAGAGATCGGCCTTCGGTTGGCCTGTTGCCGCGTCCACGGCGTAGCCCGGGGCGGCCAGGGTGGTGGTGAGCATCAAGCCGACGGACAGGAGGGTTGCGCCGACGATCCCGATCGCTGCGATCCGGGGCCAGCGCTCGTTCTGGAAGTAGGTCTCGATCCCCACGGCCAGGGCCAGGATGCCGCCGCCGATGAAGTACAGGATCGGCGCCGCGCCGGCGCCCGGGTACTCGAACTTGCGCTGGGTCAGGAACGTGAACAGGCCGCCCAGGAAGAGCAGGAAGGCAAAGGCGTAGCCGAACCGGGTCCGGCTGAGCAGGAAGGCCGTCCCGAGGCCCAGCCAGCCCGCGGTCCAGACGGCACCGGTCAGGTACCAGATCCGGTAGAGCGCCTCGTTCCAGCCACCCGCGGCCGCGAGGGCCTCGCTGCCCGCGGCGATCCCGTAGAAGGCCATCCCGATCGCCCAGATGAGCTGGAACGACTGGCGCCGCTCGCGCCACTGGTCGAGCAGTGCGACGGCGAAACCGAGGGCGAGGAGGGCGGTGATCGCCGGGACGAGCGTGGTCATCAGGCCTCCGCGACCGTCCGACGGCGAAGGACGCGGTGCGTGAAGGGCACGCGGATCTCCCGGAAGACCTCGACCGAGACGAGGAAACCGGCGAACAGGAAGAGCACGCCCAGGAACTCGCCGACGAAGAAGCCGCTCGTCGCCCCGAACCGATTGGCGCCGCTGGTGATCGCCGGGATGAAGCCGCCGATCGCGATGAGGATCGTCGCCGGGACGCGAGAGTTCAGGCGGCCCGACAGGAGGGCGATGATCGCGCCGGGGATCGAGGCCACGAAGTTGACGATGATCGCCACGAGGGCGACCCCCAGCGCGATCCGGTTCCGTGAGGCCTTGCGCTCATAGCGGATGACCCGCCGCTTGGGCATGAAGACGTAGGCCGAGTAGAGGGCCCCGAAGGTCAGGGCGAAGGCGCCGGTGATGTTGAAGAACGGGGTCAGGAGCCGGATGGTGCCGGGGAAGAGCGTCCCGACCGGAATGTGGGTCTGGGCGTTCAGGGCGAAGCCCGGCGCCGCCAGCGGCGCGCTGAAGACGAGGGCGAAGGACAGGATGGAGCCCCCGACGATCGCGCCGGCGGCCAGCCAGACCCAGCGATCGTCGCGGCGCGCCGTCAGCACGACGATCGCAACAGCCAGGACGAGGCCGACGAGACCGTAGACCTCGGGCGCCTGACCCGAACCCGGGTAGGGCGTCTTGATCGACGCCAGGTAGGTGAACAGGCCCGCCAGCCCGATCGAAAGGGCGAAGGCGTAGCCGAACCGCGTCTTCGCCAGCAGGAACACGGTCCCGAGCCCGAGCCAGCCGGCCACCCAGATCGCCCCGATCAGGTACCAGACCCGATACAGCGGCTCACTCCAGCCCACGGCGCCGCCAAGGAACTCGGTCCCGGCGGAGAGCGCGTACCAGAGCATGCCGATGGCCCAGATGAGCTGGTAGGGTCGGCGCCGCTCCCGCCATTGGTCGATGAGGAAGGCGAAGAAGATGAAGGACAGGACCGACGATCCCAGGGGCAGGACGATGTTGAAGTTCACCGGGGGACCTCCGTGACGGTTGGGGTGACGGCCGTATAGGTGGCGACGAGGTGGAGGAGCAGGCGATCGAGGAGGCCGACGGCGCGCTCGAAGAGGGCCGCGAGCTCGGTGGCTTCCAAAGCCCGACGGCGACCCAGCGCGCCGAGCTCGCCGAGCAGCGGCCGGCGAGCCCGAAGGTAGATCTCGACGACCTCCGAGGTTGTGGCGCCGGCGTCGGCGAGGCGGGCCGCGGTGGTGCCGATGAGCGTCATGGCTTCGGCCTCCCAGCGCGCCTGGTCGGCCGACCGGGCCGCGTCAAGGTAGGCGAGCAGGACCGCGACGAGGCGTCGGCCCTCCGTTCGAAGCGCGGCCCGGGCGTCCCCCCCGAAGCGCTCCAGGCCGGCCGGCGAGCCGTCGGCCCGATACGAGCGGGCGTAGGCGCGACGCACCCGGTCCGGGGTGGCGCCGAGCGTCGAGAGCGCCCGATGGCCGGGTCGCCGAGCCGTCGCCAGG
Source organism: Chloroflexota bacterium (assembly GCA_016200675.1). Taxonomy (GTDB): domain Bacteria; phylum Chloroflexota; class Limnocylindria; order Limnocylindrales; family CSP1-4; genus UBA5189. The sequence goes on from JACQEH010000011.1 coordinate 11,657, forward strand.
CGATCGAGGTCGGCGCGGCTGAAACGGCGGTGGCCGCCGGGCGTCGCGAAGGCCCGGATCCGGCCGGCATCGGCCCAGCGGCGGAGGGTGTCGGGGTCGACGCCCAGGAGCCGGCTGGCCGGGCCGAGCGAGACCCAGTCGGACGGGGCGCCGACGGGGAGTGGCACCGAGGGCATGACGGCGGGACCTCCAGGCTCGTGCTTCTTGCCGCCGGGCCCCCGCCGATGGCGCCAAACCTTGGTAAATCTTGGTACATGGTTGCGCCGAAGTCGGGCGGAGGATAGGGAGCGCTGGCACCGGTGTCAACGGCAATTTGGGTGGCAGCCAATGCCGCCGAACATCTGAGCTGACCCCGCCGTCAGTCCTTCCCCGGGCCCTGATCGATCTCCGTGATCGAATCCGCGGCTCACACGCTCGGCCGACCCTCGGCTACGTCGGCAGGGGCCGATAGCCATGCTCATGGCTGGCCGATTTGATCAACGACATCGGTCAGCGTGGCTTGCGGGGGAGGACGGGGCGACGACAACCGACCAGCGGCCCGGCCGCAGTGCAAGCACGGGCATGCTTCTCTCGGGTGGCGCACTCGAGCGACGCCGAGCCACGCGGAGGCCGCCCGGGCCCAGCAATCGGATCAGGCGGGCACGAACTCGTGATCGTCCCGATGGAGGCCGTCGCAGAGACCCCACCGGACGCCTTCGCCGGGGATCGGGATGGGTCGCATGATCTCGCGAACCTCACCGCGCCGGCAGAAGAGCCAGTCGCGCTGGCGCATCCAGGCCCGGACATGCGCGGGATCGCGATGGAACTGGAAGGGACCAGGGTTCAGGATCGGCCGGCCGGCCCACGAGACCGGCGTCTCGGCCGCAACGGCGTCGAGGATGTTGACCCGCCACGGCGTCCCGTCGATGACCTCGAGGCAGCCGTCGCAGCGCAGGGCCACGTTGTCGGCAACGACCGTCGGGATCCGGATACCCATGATCTCCATCGGCGCCGATGGTAGCAGGGACGCTCGCCGGCACGCCCGACAGGGTCTCGCCCGACAGGGTCTCGCCCGACAGGGTCTCGCCCGACAGGGTCTCGCCCGACAGGGTCTCGCCCGATACTGCCTGCCAGACCGGGCGCACGCGGGATGTTTCGGCCAGGCCGTATGCATCGCTCGCTCGGCTCAGACCGTGATGACGACCTTACCCCGCGCAACTCCCGATTCCGCGTAACGCATCGCATCCGCCGTCTCGGCGAGTGCGTACCGACGGTCGATCCTGGGAATGAGCTTGCCTTCCGTCGCGAGCCGGGCGAGCACGAGCAGGTCGTCACGGGTGATCTGGGCGAGGAAGAATCTCAGTCGCTGGCCTAGCACTCGACGTCGCACCTCCCCGGCGACGAGCCCGGCGATGATCCCGACCGTCGTCGCCTTTCCGGCACCGATCGGGACGATCGCCCCGCCCGGGTTCGCGACACGAGCAAGGTCGCCGAACGACGCATAGCCGCCGACGTCGAGGACGACGTCGAACCTCCGGCTGCCACGGGTGACGTCGTTGCTCGTGTAGTCCACAACCTCGTCCGCTCCGAGCGAACGGACGAACTCGACGTTCGCAGGACTCGTCGTCGCCGTGACCATGGCTCCGAAGGCCTTTGCGATCTCCACGCAGAAGGATCCGACGCCACCACCGGCGCCGATGATCAGGACCCGCTGCCCGGCTTTGACCTCGGCCCGGTCCCTGAGGGCCTGGAGCGCCGTTGTCGCAGCTACCGGGATTGCGGCAGCTTCCTCGAATGACATCTGGGGCGGCTTGGGGACGAAGTTTCGGACACGTCCGGCAACGAATTCGGCGAACGCACCGTTTCGGCCTCCGAAGACCTCGTCACCGGGCCTGAGCTCGACAACGCCACGACCGACCGCCTCGACGACGCCGGCAACATCGGTTCCTGCAACCGCCTGCTTCGGCCGGCGAGCCCCTGTCATGAAGCGAGCGAAGATCGGCCGGCCGCGCATCGTGTGCCAGTCCGCCGCATTGACCGAGGACGCCCGAACCCGGACCAAGACCCCGTCATCGCCGATCACCGGGACCTCGACGTCACGCAGCTCCAGGACGTCCGGCGAGCCGTACCGCTCCTGCACGACTGCGTTCATCCGACCTGCGACCACATGCACCTCCAGGCTGTTCGTACGATGTACGATCCGCCTCGGAGGGTAGTTCTTACGTAGTACGATGTCAATGGTGGTGAGCCTATCCGGGAGGCCGAGGTGAATCAATCGTCGGGTCGAGAGTCCTGATGCCCGTGCGCCGAGAGCCCCTCACGCGCGCGCGCGTGCTGCAGGCTGCGATGGACCTCGCCGATGACGGCGGCCTTGAGGCGATCACCATGCGCCGGCTGGCACGAACGCTCGGGTTCGAGGCAATGTCGCTCTACTACCACGCATCGAGCCGCGACGACATCATCGCCGGCATCGTGGATCTCGTGGTCCGACAGATCGAGCTCCCCGACCCGATCGGCGACTGGAAATCCGCTGTCCGAGCCAGCGCCGTGTCCGCCCATCGGGTCCTGCGGGCTCATCCGTGGGCCTGCAACCCGCTGATGTCCGGGCCGCGGGTCCTCCCAAGTCGGCTGCGAATGGTTGACGCGCTGCTGGGCCGGCTCGCTGCCGCGGGCCTTCCGGCCGAGATGGCCGATCGCGGCTACCACGCCATCGACAGCCACATCCTGGGGTTCACGTTATGGGAGGCTGGCTACACCTCGGCGCTCCGCGACCTCGCGCCCGCAGAACTGTCCAGGATCGTCGCGGACCTGGGTCTCGACGCGTATCCCAACCTCCTGGAGCACGTGGCCTTTCACGAGTGTGTGCCAAGACCCGGTCAGAAGGCGGCGTTCGAATTCGGCCTCGACCTGATCCTCGACGGTCTCGAGCAGGCTCGCGACAGCTGATCAGCAGCCGCTCAGGTCTACCCGAGTGAGGGTAGAAACTCGATGGCGACCGCCGCGCGTCGCCGCGCCCCGCGTGTGGTACCCCCAGCCGGATTCGAACCGGCGATCTCCACCTTGAAAGGGTGGCGTCCTGGGCCTCTAGACGATGGGGGCGCGAGCGCCCGGCGAGTGTAGCAAAGGCCTTCAGGCACCCCAGACGAGGGCGAGGACGAGGACACCCGCGAAGCAGCCGAGCGCAAGTGCACCGGCGATCCCCCCGAGGAGGGCGAAGAAGACCGTCTGGCCCTGCAGGCCGTCCTGCCAGGCTCGCCACATCCGAATGGCCCCGCCGACCGACAGGGCCGTGAACACGAGCCCGAGGATCGCCATCCCGGACGTGACCATCGGCAGCTGGGCGCTGTCCTTCACCAGCAGGATCGCCAGGCCGATGTAGGCCAGCGAGCCGACCAGGGCAACGGCGAGGACAGCCCTGACGGGCGTGATGCGGACCGGCCCCATGAACCGGCCGCGGCGGCGCACGCTTCCTGGCTTACGTGGGCTCACGATGGGGTCGTCCCCGCGCGGCAACTGGGATGCCATCGGCTGCAGCCTAGCAGTCTCGGCATGCTCAGTCCGACGGCGCCACTCCCCCGCGGGTCCGGTGGTAGACCGCCACGTTGTAGGAGAGGCGGGGCCGCTTGAGTGTCGCGGCGACGGCACTGCCGGGCTCGCCGAAGGCCGCCTCGAGGAAGGCCGTCGTCGCCTCCTGGCTTCCGAAGGTCCAGAAGCAGTGAAGGACGCGGACGCGGAAGCCCCCGGTCAGGAAGGAGCCGTTGCGCCGGCTCCACGGCCCGTATTCGGGCCGGTCCGGCATCAGCCGCGAGACGTCGTCTCGACCGTAGTCGTGGATGACGAGAAGGCGCCCGCCGGGCCGCAGGATCCGATCGGCCTCCGCGACCTCGGCCGGGTCGGCGCCTCGAAAGCCGCCCCACAGGCTGATCACGACGTCGACGGCTTCATCGGCCAGGCTGGACCGGAACGGCGCCGCCGCAGTGCCGTGGACCACGCGCGCATCGACGGCCCCGAGACCGGCAACGAGCGCTGAGCCGTCGCCGTCCAGGAGCAGGACATCGCGACCGGCGACCGGTCCGAGGGCCTCGACGGCACGCGGGATCTTGCCTTCGACGTCGAGCGCCGAGGCCAGCTGGGTCGCCAGGTCCTGGGGCAGTGGGAAGGGGAGGTTCGCCATGGGTCACGGGAGTATAGGTGGCCGATCGCCACGGTCGGAGGTCCGCC
>JACQEH010000180.1 GCA_016200675.1 Chloroflexota bacterium
GACATGGACCTTGAGGTGCGGATTGGTCCGCATCGCCTCGCCGAGGTCGTTCACAACGGAAACGGAGCGGCCCTCGAATTCCTTGTACGACCAGGCCTTGTGGACAGCGCCCGACAGGATCTCGTAGGGCAGGTCGTTCTCGTAGCCGAGCTCGTCCCGGACGTACTGGTTCAGGGCGGCCGTGTACGGCCCCAGGATGTGCGAGTAGGAGGCATCGGCCGAGAACCTCTCCCGTCCGCCGTCAGGCTCGGAGGCCGTGAAGCGGGCGTCGAGGCGACCGACCGCGAGTCCCCGGTCACGAAGCAGCTCGGTGAAGAATCGGACGTGCTCGATCCGGAGGTTCACCCGCTCGACATACTCGCGCCGGAGGCCCGTCAGGCGGGCGATCTTCGCAACGGCGGCGCGGCGCTCGGCCGGTGCCAGCCGCGAGCCGCGGGCCAGGACGCGCGGGTAGTCCGCCGCCGCGTAGGCCTCGGCCTCGGCCACGACGTCGGCCAGTGCCCGGCCGGGATGCCGGCCGTGATAGTGGGCGACGGCCGCGTACGTCGGCAGGTAGAGGACGTACGGGACGTCGTTGCCCTCGTGGAAGTCGATCGTGCCGAGATCCAGGACGGAAGAGATGAGGATGAGCCCGTTGAGGAACATCCCGTGGCGGTCCTGGAGGTAGGTCGCCAGGCCCGCCGCACGGAGCGTTCCGTACGACTCGCCGGCCAGGAACTTCGGCGACAGCCAGCGGCCGTTGCGCGAGGTCCACAGGCGGATGACCTCGCCGACCGATTCGATGTCGCGGGTGAAGCCGTGGTAGTCGCCTGGCTTGACGCCGTCGACGGCCCGCGAGTAGCCGGTCGCGACCGGGTCGATGAAGACGAGGTCGGAGTGGGCGAGGAGGGTCTCGGCGTTGTCGGCGATGTCGTAGGGCGGCGGGACTCGATCGCCGACGTCGCCCGACACCACCCGTCGCGGGCCGAGGAGCCCGAGGTGGAGCCAGACGCTGGACGACCCGGGCCCGCCGTTGAAGGCGAAGGTGACCGGTCGGGTCCGACGGTCGGCACCATCGAGGGTGTAGGACGTGATGAAGACGGTGGCCTTCGGCTTGAAGCCGGCGGCCTTGCCGTCCTCGACGACCTCCTCGCGGAGGACGATCCGACCTGTCCCCGAGGTATAGGCGAGCTTCTTCCGCCCGAGCGCCAGGGTGTGCTTCCGCTCGACGAGGTCGTCGGTCGGGTCGGCGGGCTTCGTGGCCGCGGACGTCGCGGCGTCCGCGGACGTTCCAGCCGCGGGCGTGTTCCCGGGTGCGGAGCTGGGGTCGGGGATGGCTGCGGTCGACATGGCGGGATTATGCCGGTGCGGGCGGCCACGGGCGCGCGGCCACGGGCGCGGGTTGCCGCGACAGGCGCGAAGGCGAACCTCCGCGATGTCAGGGAGCCGGCTCTGGACGCTAGAGCGCCTTCACGGCAGAGATGAGCTCGGCCAGGCCGGCCTTGGCGTCGGCGAAGAGCATCCCCGTCTTGGGGTTGACGTAGAGCTCGTTATCGATGCCGGCGTAGCCGCGGCCCATGGACCGCTTCATGACGATGATCGACCTGGCGTGGTCGACGTCCAGGATCGGCATGCCCGACACGGGCGAACCGGGATGGCGGGCGGCCGGGTTGGTGACGTCGTTGGCGCCGATGACGAGGGCCACGTCGCAGCGGTCGAACTCAGGGTTGATCTCCTCCATCTCCCTGAGCTGGGGATAAGGCACGTTGGCCTCGGCGAGGAGGACGTTCATGTGGCCCGGCATCCGGCCGGCCACGGGGTGGATGGCGTACTTGACGTCCACGCCCCGGCTCTCCAGGAGCTCGGCCAGCTCGCGGACCGCGTGCTGAGCCTGAGCGACGGCGAGGCCGTAGCCCGGCACGACGATGACCGACTGGGCGTAGGCCAGCTGGATCGCGGCGTCGTCGACGCCGATCTCGCGGACCGAGCCGCCGGACCCGCTCATGGCACCGACCGTGCCTTCGCCCCCGCCGAAGCCGCCGACCATGATGTTGATCACGGATCGGTTCATCGCGTCGGCCATGAGCTTGGTCAGGATCGCCCCCGAGGCGCCGACGAGGGCGCCCGCGATGATCAGGACGGTGTTGTCCAGGACGAAGCCGGCCATGGCCACGGCCGTTCCGGTGAAGGAGTTCAGGAGGCTGATCACGACGGGCATGTCCGCCCCGCCGATGGGCAGGGTCATCGTGACGCCGAAGATGAGGGCCATGGCCAGGATGACGAACATGACCGGGACGCTGGCGTTGCCGAGCCAGAGGTAGATCGCGGCGACGGCCACGATGAGGGCCAGGGCCCCCGTCACGAGCTGGCCGCCCGGGATCATCACCGGCCTGGACGGCGTGATCTTCAGGCCCATGAGCTTCCCGGAGGCGATCAGCGATCCGGAGAAGGTGATCGAGCCGATGACGATGTCGAGGACCGTCGGGACCGAGGTCTGGAGGGGGATCGAGGCGCCGGCCTGACCCGAGAGGCGAAGGAAGTCGTCGATGGCGATCAGGGCCGCGGCGCCGCCGCCGACGGCGTTGAAGAGCGACACCAGTTGCGGCATCGCCGTCATCTTCACGTTGCGGGCCATGTACAGGCCGAGGCCGCCGCCGAGGGCGATGCCGATCAAGATGATGATCCAGGCCGTGGTGCTCAGGCCCTTGTCGACGGCCAGCAGCACGAGCATCGCGGCGATCGCGAGGGCCATGCCGCCCGCCGACACGAGGTTGCCGTTGCGGGCCGTGGCCGGCGAGTTCATGCGCATGAGGCCGAGCACGAACCCGGCCGCGCCGACGAGCCAGATGAGGCGAACGATGGCTTCGAGAATGTTCATCTCTCAGGCCGCCTTCTCGTCGGCGGCCTTGGGAGCGACCGGCTTCTTCCGGAACATCTGGAGCATCCGGTCGGTGACGACGTAGCCGCCGACGACGTTCATCGTCGAGAAGGCCACAGCCACCAGGCTGAGGAACTGGCTGAGCGTGTCGGTCGCCGACGCGGCGATGAACATCGAGCCGACGAGGACGATCCCGTGGATCGAGTTCGCGCCGGACATCAGCGGGGTGTGGAGGGTCGCGGGGACCTTGGAGATCACCGCGAAGCCGCAGAGGATCGCCAGGACGAAGACCGTCAGGGCGGCAAGGAGCTCGGGGTTCACGCGGCACCTCCGGCGGGCTGGAGCAGCTTCTTCACGGCCTCCGAGCGGATCTCGCCGCCGTGGGTGATGGTCACCGGACCGGCGATCTCGTCGGCCGGGTCCAGGTTCAGGGCGCCTTCCCTGACGAGTTGCAGGAGCAGCGCCGAGAGGTTCCGGGCGTAGAACGCCGAGGAGCCGACCGGCATCGTGGCCGGCAGGTTCTCCGGGGAGATGATCGTCACGAGGTTGTCGGTCACGACCGTCTCGCCGGCCTTCGACAGCTCGCAGTTGCCGCCGAGGGCGGAGGCGGCCATGTCGACGATGACCGAGCCGGGCTTCATCAGCCCGACGGCGGCCGCGGTCACGAGGACCGGGGGCTTGCGGCCCGGCACCTGGGCCGTGGTGATGACCACGTCCATGCCACCGATGACCTCATTGAGCTCGGCCTGCTGGGCGGCCCGCTCCTCGGCGGTCAGCTCGCGGGCGTAGCCGCCCGCGCCGGTGGCGTCGATCTGGGTCGTGAGGGTCACGAACCCGGCCCCGAGGGACTCGGCCTGCTCGCGGGTCTCGGGCCGGACGTCGTAGGCCTTGACCACGGCCCCGAGGCGCCGGGCGGTGCCGATGGCCTGGAGGCCGGCGACGCCGATCCCGAGGATCAGCACGTTGGCCGGCTTGGCCGTGCCGGCGGCCGTCGTGAGGAGCGGGAAGTAGCGGCCGAAGGCGTTGGCAGCCATGAGGACCGCCTTGTAGCCGCCGACGTTGGCCTGCGACGACAGGGCATCCATCGTCTGGGCCCGGGACAGGGTCCGTGGGATCGCGTCGAGGCTGATCGCGGTCACGCCCGCCCCGGCGAGGGCGGCCATCAGCTGGGGATCCAGGAGCGGTTGGAGCAGCCCCACCAGGGCCTGCCCAGAGCGGAGACGGACGGCCTCGGCCGCGCTCGGCTTCTGGACGCGGACGATCACGTCCGCCTGGCGGTACAGCTCGTCCGTCGGGACGAGTGTCGCCCCGGCGTCGGAGAAGGCCGAATCGGGGATGAGCGCGCCGAGTCCGGCACCCGCTTCGACGAGGATCTCGATCCCGGCGGCCGTGAGCTTGCCGAGGGCCTCGGGTACCAGGGCCACGCGCCGCTCTCCGGGCGCCGTCTCCCTGGCGACTCCGATCTTCATGAGCACCACCTGATATCTGGGCAAGGGTCGGGTGTGGGCCGCCGCGCCGGCTCGACGCCTGTCCCTGCTGCGTCGTGGGGCTCATTCGGGGCCGGATGAAGGATACCCGGCGCGCCCGCGGCATGCCGGGAGGCTTCCGGCCTCATCCGATGGTCAGGACGGCCCGACCCGCTCGGGCTCCTTGAGCTCCAGGACCGTCGGAGCGGCCACCCGGAAGGCGCGCAGGGCGGCCAGCAAGGCCGGCCCCTCGGCCGGCGCGATCGCCCGCGACAGGCGCACGTAGACGGGCGAATCGGCGCCGATCGCGATCGTCGGCACCCCGAACACGCGGTAGCGGTTCCGGGCGGCTGCCCAGTCCGCCGCCAGGCGTGCCCGGGCCGGCTCGGCGAGGGCCGGGTGGGCGAGGGCCGTCGTCACGTACCCCGGCGGGAGTCCGGCGCGCACGCCCGCGACGTCGAGGACGGCCGGATCGCTGATGTCGAGGCGGGCCTCGAAGCGGGCCGCGTAGATCGCCCGCCGGAGGCGTCGCGCGGCGCCCGGGTCCGCCGTGGACGCCTCCACGATCGCGGTGGCCAGGAACGGGGCGAGCGACCGCCGATCCTGCCGGTCGCGGTACTGGGCGTAGTCGAGGGGCTGGTCCCAGATGCGCCAGGCGGTGGCGTCGGGATCGTGGTTGACCTGCTCGAGGGCGAAGAGGCGGTAGCGCACCTCCACGAGGCCGGGATCGAGGTCGTCCAGCCAGCACACGACCCGGTGCGAGTACGGGCAGTGGTAGTCCATGAAGACCTCGACGGGGAGCGGCCCCGTGGCGCCGCCGGCAGTCTCCTGCCCGGCCGTCATCCCCACGGGACCTGGCCGCCGGCCACGGCGACGACGAGGGTCAGGATGTAGACGTGCCCGAGGGCGCTCCACCAGATGGATCGCGTCCGCCAGTCCAGCCAGCCGAAGACGATGCCGCCGAGGAGGGTCGAGAAGAGCTCGATCTCGGGCTTCCCGAGGTGGGCGAAGACGAACGGCAGCTGGGCCACCACGATGCCGAGCGGCCCGATCGTCCGGAGAAGGGTGAACATCAGGAAGCCCCGGATGAGGAACTCGGCCGGAACGAGGTCGAGGAGGTTCGTCACGAGCAGGTCGCCGGCCGGGGCGCCGGAGACCGCGTAGTAGGTCCGGAAGTCGGCGTTCGAGCCGACGAGCGCGATGATCGGCGTCATGACCGCGCAGCCGACGGTGGCGAGGCCGATCCCCCAGCGCCAGTCGCCCAGGCCCCAGCCGTAGCTCGCGAGGCGGTCTCGGAAGGCGAAGGCGATCACGAGAGCCGGGACCAGCCCGAAGAGGATCACGCGTTCGAGGGCCTGGTAGCGGATGGCCGATGCGGCCCGCCCGAGAGTCTGGACGTCCTGCGGGATGGCCGTCCGGGAGTAGTCGAAGAGGACGACGAGCGTCACGACGAGGATCGCGGTGGTGGCCCGGAGCGGCAGGTCGAGGCCCAGGACCGTGACGGTCCGCCGTTCGGCCGCGGTTCCCTCGTACGACGGTGCGGCGGTGAACCCCGCCCGGATCCGGTCCCCGAGGGTCGATGCGCCGGATGTCACCGCCGGCCGAAGCCGCGCGCCGCGGCCGTGGCGACCCTTGCCCCCAACCACGCCCCGAGCGACGCCAGGGCGACCGCGACGACGACCAGCACGAACGACGTCCGGCCCTCGAAGTCGTGGATCAGGAGCGGGGTGATCGTGCTGCCGGCCATGAAGCCGAGGATCGCGCCGATCCCGGCTCCGGCGACGCCGGCAAAGCTCGTGGCGCTCGCGCCGAGACGGAAGGACAGCCGGCCACGCACCCGCCAGGTCTCGATCGCGCCGGCGACCGCGAGGCTCGCCGCGCCGGCGACGGCCACCCAGAAGCCCGGCTCGAAGTTCCCGCGGCCGCCGCTGTTGCCGAGGCCGGCAAGCATCAGCGACGCCGTCTGGTAGAAGTCGCGGAGGATGACCACGGCGGTCGCGCCGAGGATCGCCGGTCCGGCGACAAGCGGCACGATCCGGCTCGTCCATGCGCCGTCGAGCCACACGAGGACCGCCGCGACGAGGGCCATCTCCAGGACGAACCCGCCGTCGCCGCTGCCCTGGAACCCGGTGACGTCGGTCCAGCCCTCACCGGGCTTCCAGATCCGGAGGAACGGGAACGCCGCGCCGACGACGGTGACGACCGCCGCGGCGAGCATCACCGTCCGCAGGGGATCCCGCAGCGCGCCCGGGAGGGCGCGCCCGGCGGGCGGCGTGGGGGTCGGGAAGCGCAGGCGTTCGTGGGCCATGGCGCGCACCGTACCCCAGGGCCGTCGGGCGCGTCGCCAATGCGCTTGGGCGGGGGCCGGGCGACCGGTCTCGCCTTGGGGCGTCGCCGATCGGCCCGGCTATCCCTCGCGGCGGGCCATCACGGCCGCGAACCGATCCACCCAGCCGGTCGCGCCGCCTCGGGCCACGGCCCGGACGGGGATGCCGGCTGCGTCCAGGAGGCTCGCCGCGATCGCGGCCCGGCTGCCGCCCTTGCAGATGACGGTGAGCTCGTGGTCGCGCGGCAGCGCGGCGAGCTGCCCGGGCAGGTCCGCGACGAAGATCGTCCGGGATCCCGGGATGGTGCCGTCGGCTCGCCACTCGCCGGCCTGTCGCACGTCGAGGATGTCGGGGCGCCCGCCCGCCTCGACCTCCGCGAGGAGGGACTCGACGGCCAGCGTCGGGTGGCTTCGAACCGGCCGGCCGCTGCTCGCCCACCCGTCGACGCCGCCGTCCAGGAAGCCCTCCACGTGCTCGTAGCCGACCCGGAGGAGCTCCGTCGCGGCCTCGACCGCCGCCTCGACGGCAGGCTCCGGGACGACCAGGGCGATGGGCTCGTCGAACGGCACGAGCCAACCGACGTAGGCGGCGAAGGCGTCGTCCAGCTCGACGTTGAGGGCGCCGGGTACGTGTCCCGCTGCGAAGTCGAGTCGCGGGCGGGCATCGACGATGCGCACGCCTCGAATGGCGGCCAGCTCGACGTCGTCCGGCGTCAGCGCCCGCGGCCGAGGGGCGCCGCCCAGGACCCGCGGACCGGCGCGATTGAGGGGGGCCATCCGGGCGTAGTAGTCGGGGTAGCGGCCGAGCCCGGCGAGGAGCGTCTCCGCGAAGGCCCCGCCGTCGATCGCCCGGAGGACCGGGTTGCCGAACAGTTCCGCACCGATCGAGGTGGAGGCGGCCCCCGAAGCCGGCCCGGCGCTGCAGAAGCTGCCCGCACCGTGGGTCGGCAGGATCCGGGTCGCCGCCGGGAGAGCCGCAAGACGCCTCAGGGACGCGGCCTGGAGCTCGGTCAGCTCGTCCGTTCGCTCCGGGCCCAGGAGATCGGTCCGTCCGGCCGTGCCGACGAGCAGAGAGCCGCCGCTGAAGACGGCGGCGGGCGGGGCGTCGGCGGCGTCGTCGACGGGCCGGACCAGCCAGGCGAGGTGCTCCGGGGTGTGGCCCGGGGTGGCCATCGCCGTGAGGCGCACGGCGCCGAAGGTGACATCCGAGCCTTCCTCGGCTCCCCGATGCACGAATGCGTAGCCGCCACGGGCGGGGGCGACGATCGTGGCCCCGGTTGCGGCCCGGACCTCCAGGGCGCCGGACAGGTAGTCGTTGTGGACGTGGGTCTCGACGACGTGGGTGACGCGCCAGCCGCGCGCCTCCGCGACGGCAAGGAACCGCCAGGCGTCCCGCTGGGGGTCGACGATCGCGGCCTCGCCCTCGCTCGCCACGAGGTACGAGGAGTCGCCGAGGCCGGGTGTCGAGAACAGCTCGATGTCCATGTGCCGCCATCGTGGCACGAAGCCGGATGAGGGATCATGCGCAGGACGGTCCCGCGGCGCGGGCACCGGCACAGCGCCCAGGAGGCCAGCCCATGGCGAAGATCGGCTACGCGGCGATGCTCGAGCAGTTCCACCCCACGGACCTCCTCGACTGGTGCGCCCAGGCCGAGGCCGCCGGCTTCTCCGCGGGCTTCATGGTCAGCGAGCACTTCCATCCCTGGACGCCGGCCCAGGGCAACGCCGCGTTCGCCTGGTCGTTCATGGGCGCCCTCGGGACGAGGACCTCGCTGCCCTTCGGGACGGCGGTGACCTGTCCCGGCTTCCGCTACCACCCGGCCGTCATCGCCCACGCGGCGGCGACCCTGGGAGCCATGTTCCCGGGCCGCTTCTACCTGGGGCTGGGCGCGGGCGAGGCGCTCAACGAGCATGTGGTCGGCTCGAACTGGCCCGAGATCGGCGTCCGCAGCGCGATGATGTTCGAGGCGATCGAGATCATCAACAAGCTCTTCACGGGGGCCGTCGTCCGCCACCGGGGCGAGCACTTCACGGTCGAGAGCGCCAAGCTCTACACGCGTCCCGAGCAGCCCGTCCCGATCTACGTCGCCACGGCCGGACCGATCAACGCGAAGAAGACCGGCAAATTCGCCGACGGGATCATCACGGTCGGGGCGGCCGACGAGAAGATTGCCGGGCTCTGGGCCAGCTACGAGGAAGGCGCCCGCGAAGCCGGGAAGGACCCTTCGGCGTCGCCCAAGCTCCTCCAGATCCATGTGTCCTGGGCGCGCACCGACGAGGCGGCGATCGAGCAGGCCGTCCGGGAATGGCCCAACGGCGGGATGGCCTTCCCGAAGCAGGACATCAAGAACCCCGAGGATTTCGCCGCGATGGCGAAGCTGGTGGGACCCGAGCACTTCAAGAACCGGGTCCTGATGACGTCGGACCTCGGCAGGCACGTCGAGCACATCCAGCACTACCTCGACATGGGCTTCGACGAGGTCCACCTCCACAACGTCGGGCGCAACCAGGCCGAGTTCCTGGATGTCTTCGGCCGCGAGGTCCTGCCGCACCTGAAGCTGGACTGAGCGAGGCGCGGCCGGCGCGGCGGCCGCGGCCGGCGCGGCCGGTGCGGCCGGCGCCGCGGGACCCACCGTCCCCGCCCCTTACTCACAGAGTGAGTGGTAGTGGGAGCGGCCGAAGGTCGCGGCGGGTGAAGCAGATTGATTCACGCCTCGCACGCTCGGATCGGGATGACCGGCTTTGTGAGCGTCGTCGGGCGTCCGCCCACCACTCACCCGCGTGGTAGGAGGGAGCCGCGGTCGCGCCACACGCCGTCGCGCCACACGCCGTCTCGCCTCACCCTTGGCGCCGCACGGGCTCCGCGCCGCTGCTCGGTGGTGCGCGCGCCGAAACGGTGCGCCGAACAGAACGGAGACTCCGGCGCCACTCGAGGCGCCCAGGTCATCCTCCAGCCCAGCCTGACCACGACCTCCGACCGCCCGCAGGAGCCGGTCCTCGCCTGGGCCAACGCCATCGTCAACCAGGTCTTCTTGGTCAACGTCAACCCCGGGTCGCCCGGGCTCGGCGGCAGCCTCATCGCGGACTCCGAGGGCCACGAACTCCAGATCGCGGGCCAGGGCGACGCCTACCTCACCGAGGTCTTCGAGCTCGACGCGGTGCGCCGCGACCGGGAGCACGGCACGGTCGGCATGAGCCGGATGTGGGCTCAGCTCGCGGGTCCAGGCCGGCGACGTGGACCTGCCGCTCTACGGCGGGTCCTTCGCGGCCGCCGCGACCCCGCCGAAGCGGTTCTCGGGAGGCTGAGCCCGGGACGGGGGTCCGCCCCACCGCCTACGTCCATGGCCGGTGCTATCCAAAGGAACAGGCGTCCAGGCGGGTCGTGTCGATGGAATCCATCCCGGTCCACGCTTGGGTCGGGACATGAGTGACGTCCGGACTCGTCGGACGGCTGGCTACCACCGGCTGTAGGCGTACCTGACGAGTGGGCGGTGCTCCTCCGACTCCGGCACCCTTCGGAAGCGCTTCTTCTAGACCGGCCCGCCGCGGGCGATGCGTCGCGCCCGCCGGGCGACGGCCAGGAAGTCGCGCAGGTGATGGAGGGGTCGGATGTGGCTCCGCTCGTCGCCGTAGATCGTCGAGATCGGAACCCAGCGGATCGGCCAGCCCTCGCGGAGGCAGACTGCGATCATCTCGACCTCGAACGCGAATCCATCATCCCGGCTCTCGAGCATGGCGGCCATGAGGCGCCGGCCGATCAGCCGGTAGCCGGACTGGTTGTCCGGGATCCAGCGGCCCACGGCCGCCGAGAGCGCCACCGTCCCGGCGATGTTCGAGAGGCGCCGGACGATCGGCATCCGCCCGAAGTCGCGCCGGCCGATGACGAGCTCGCCCGGCTGCGCGCCCTCCGCCGCCAGGAAGCGGGGCAGCTCGGCCGGGTCATGCTGGCCGTCGCCGTCGAGCGTCACCACGGCCAGAATGCCGTCGGCCATCGCCCGGGCGAAGCCGGCCCGGAGCGCCGCGCCCTTGCCCTGGTTCGGCTCCTGGCGGAGGACCAGCGCCCCGGCCGCGTCGGCCTCCGCCGAGGTCGCGTCGGTCGACCCGTCGTCGACGACGAGCACGGGAAGATGCGCAACGGTGGCCCGGACCACGGCCCCGATCCGGGGCGCCTCGTCATGGGCCGGGATCAGGGCGATGACCTGGACGGCGGCGGGATCCATCGCTCAGGGGCCCGCGATGCCGGCAGTCACGCTCGAGGCCAGACCGTCGATCGGCGGCCCCAGGAACCAGGTCGGGATGGTGCCCTTGCCCTTGACCTCGACGAGGCCGCGCGCCTCGGTCTCGAACCGGCCCCGCACCCGGGCCTCGACGGCTGCGGTGACCTGGACGCGCCCGGGCACGCCCGTCGATTCCATCCGCGAGGCGAGGTTCACGGTGTCGCCCCAGATGTCGTAGATGAACTTCTTCGTGCCGATGACGCCGGCCACCACCGGCCCGCAGTTGATCCCGACCCGGAAGAAGACGCCGAGCCGCCGGGCCGCAGCCAGCGAACCCACGCGCTCGGCAAGGGCCGCGGCCATGCCGGCGACGCGAATGGTGTGATCGTCGCTGTCATCGGTGAGGCCGCCGACGACCATGTAGGCGTCGCCGATCGTCTTGACCTTCTCGAGCCCGAACTGGTCGACGAGCTCGTCGAAGACCGTGAAGACCTCGTTCAGGACGAGCACCAGCTCCTCGGGCGCCATCCGGCTGGACATCTCGGTGAACCCGACGATGTCGGCGAAGAGCAGCGTTACGTCGTCGAACCGGTCGGCGATGACTCGCTCGCCGTTGCGGAGCCGGTCCGCGATCGGCTCCGGCAGGATGTTCAGGAGGAGTCGCTCATTCTCGCGATGGAGGCGGGCCATCTCGCGCTCGGCCGTGACATCCGTCCCGTAGACGTTGATGAACCCGAACTCCGGGACGTCGACGGGCAGCAGGGCATAGGTCCGCCGCTCCGTGGACACCTCCACGATCGAGCGGTCGGCGGCCTCGATGCGCTCGCGGATGCGCGCCCACAGGTCGTCCGCCAGGGTGCCGCCGACGCTGGAGCCGATCCCCGCGATGAGCTCGCTGCTGGCGGCATTGGCGTACACGATGCGGCCCTGCCAGTCGAGGCGGAAGACGGGGTTCGGGTTCTGGTCGGGGAACTTGACGATCGCCTTGCGGGCCGTGATGTCCGTCCCGTAGAGGTTGACGAAGCCGAGGTCGGGTACGTCGACGGCGAGGATCTCGAATGTCCCGTTGGCAACGCCGACCTCGAAGGGCTCGCCCGTCGCAAGCGCGCTCGAGATGAGCGCGAGCGAATCGGCCGGAACGGGCTTCCCCGCCTCGAGCAGGAGCGCCTCGAGGATCGGGCCGCTGGCCGGGTTGGCGTAGAGGAGTCGCCCGGCGGCCGTGACGCGCAGGACCGGATTGGGATTCTCGTCCGGGAAGCGACTGATGGCAGCGATGTCCTCGCCACTGAGATGTGGGACGGGCCGCGGCACGGGCCGCTTCGCCGAACGTGTCGCTGGACGAGATGGTGGCTGTCGGGACGAGGCCATGATGCCTAGATCGTAGCCGTCGCGCCGGCGGGACCGTTGCCGTTCCAGCGACGACATGATCGCCGGGGCTCCGGCGTCGCTGGGGGCATCGAAGATCGTGGCGATGGTCTGCGCGGGATCGCCTTTGGCGGATTCCTCTTCAGTCCGATTCCGAATCGGCCCCCCAGCCGCCGCGGCGGCGACTACCATCGGGTGAGTGAACGATCCCGCGTCCGCTGCCGTCACGTGGCATCACGGGCTCATGGCCCGCTGGTGGGCTGAGTTCGTCGAGCCCGAGCCCGACGAGCTCGCCTACTACCGATCGGCGATCGCACGCTTCGGCGAACCGGCGCTCGACCTCGGCTGCGGGGCTGGGAGGTTGCTCGTGCCCTTGCTCCGGGAGGGTCTGGATGTCGACGGTGCGGATGTTTCCGCTGACATGCTGGCCCAGGCCGCGCGGCTCGCGGCCGAGGTCGGGTCGACCCCGCGGCTCTACCAGGCGGCCGTCCACCAGCTCCGAACCGAGCGCCACTATCGGACCATCTTCGCCTGCGGTGTCATCGGCATCGGCGTGTCGCGAGCCCAGGATCTGGCGGGTTTCCGGGATGCGCGTCCCGATCAGCCGTTGCCACGTGTGTTACTGGTCATCGACGAATTCCAGGAATTCTTCGTCGAAGACGATTCGCTGTCGCAATC
>JACQEH010000178.1 GCA_016200675.1 Chloroflexota bacterium
AGCGGCCAGGTCGACGAGGGATGCTGCCGGCCACGCTCAGTGGCAGAGATTCTGACCAACCGGAGCAATCGCGAATGCGGCGCCCTCCCGGCACGCCCGCAATCCGCGCCCCACGCGGGCGCCGAGATCCGGCACCTAGATCCGGCGCCGAGATCCGGCGCCGGATCTCGCCCTGGCCCTACAGCGACGCGGGGCGCGTTCCGAGGGTCACGGAGAGGGTCACAGTCGACGAACCCCGAAGGATCTTGAGCTCGACGGTCTGGCCCGGCGCGAACCCCGAGAGGACGAGGTCGAGCGGATGCTCCGCGTCGATCGTGTTGCCCCCGACGGCCTGGATGATGTCGCCGTCCTTCACCCCGGCCTTGGCCGCCGGACCATCGGGCACGACGGCCTCGAGCGTGCCTCCGGACCCATCCCGGGACTTGCTGACGAGCGCCCCGCGGTCCACGGAAAGGCTCCGCTCCTTCTGGAGCTGGGGCGTGATGGCCTCGTAGCGGATGCCGATGTAGGGCCGGGCCAACGGCTTCCCGGCAAGCGCCTCCTGCATGATCGGGCGGGCGATGTCGATCGGGATGGCAAAGCCGATCCCGTTCGAGCCCGCGGCAACCGCGGTGTTGACGCCGATGACGTTCCCGACGGCATCGATGAGGGGTCCGCCGCTGTTGCCGGGGTTGATCGCGGCGTCGGTCTGGATGAGGTTGCTGATGCGCGCGCCGCTGTCGACCGTGACCGTCCGCCCGGTGGCCGAGACGATGCCCGATGTGACCGAGTTGGAGTAGGTGCCCAGGGGGCTGCCGATCGCGATTGCCAACTGGCCGACCTGGAGGTCCGCCGACGAGCCAATCGCCGCCGCCGTGAGGTCACTGGCGTCGATCTTCACGATGGACAGGTCGGTCAGCGTATCGATGCCGTAGACGGTGCCCTTGTACTGGTGGCCGTCCTTGAGCTCGACGGTGAGCGAGCTGGCGGTCGTCCCGTCGGTATTCGTGACGACGTGCTTGTTGGTCAGGATCCAGCCCTTGGCGTCGAAGATGATCCCGGACCCGACGCCCTGCTCGGGGATCGCGCTGCCGAGGGCGTCAGTCGTCGTGCCGCTCACGAGGATGCGCACGACCGCCGGCCCCGCCTTGGCCGCGGCGTCGATCACCGCCGAGGACTCGTCGATCGTAACCGGCACACGAGCGCCGGCGCTCGTGGCGGGTGTCCCGTTGACCCCGCCGACGACCCGGTCGAGCGCGCCGCTCGACTTCAGGGCGAGGTAGGTCCCGCCGCTGGCGAGGATCGCGGAGAGGAAGGCGGCGGCGACGATGGACCCCACGCCGGCCCGGCGGGGCGATGCCGGGCGGACCGGTCCTGCCGGCACGCCGGCCGGCGTAGGGGCCGCGACCCCGGGTCCCGTGACCGTCGGATCCGATTCGGGCGCCACCGGCTGGTCTGCCCAGCCCGCCGTGGCCCAGTCGGGACGCCGCTCGGGGACGGGGGTGAACGCCGCGCTCGCCGCTCCGTCCCCGGGAGCCCGTGGCGGGGCGGGGGCCGGGTCCGCCCCGGCCGTCATCGGTGTCGAGGGGTCCGGCGCGGCCGCGTCGGGCCAGCCGGTCGGGTCGTTCGGAGTCGTCATGCGATGAGTGCGCTCGCTGGCTGCAAGGGTTGGGGCGCCGGGCGGCGCAGTGTCGCCCGGCGCTGAAGGAGCGTGCTCATGGTGCGGTGTCCGGGTTCATCTTGAGGGTCGCGGACGATGAAGTTTCCGCCATGATCGGATCGCCGCCCACCGGGTGGCCCGGGTTCGTCCCGTTCGCCCGCCGCGGATCCCGTGGCAGGAGGACGGTGAACGTGGAGCCCGCGTTGAGGCGGCTCTCGACCCCGACCGTCCCGCCGTGCATCTCGACGATGCTCCGGACGATGGCCAGGCCGAGGCCGCTGCCGCTGCCCCGGGCCTCGCTGGCCCGCGTGCCGCGGTAGAAGCGCTCGAAGATGTGGGGCAGCTCTGCCGCGTCGATGCCGACCCCGGTGTCCGTCACGACGATCTTCACGCCCTCCGGGGCCGGTCCGACAGCCACGCCGATGTGCCCGCCGCGGGGCGTGAACTTGATGGCGTTGCCGACAAGGTTCGCCACGACCTGGCCGATGCGTACCGGATCGTGCTGGATCCGGAGGGGATGCTCCGGCAGGTGGACGGCCAGGTCGATGCCCCGCCGTCGGGCGGCAGGCTCGGCCTGCTCCACGGCCTGCTCGACGGTTGACCTGAGATCGTCGGGCCGGAGGTCGAGGAGCACGAGCCCCGAGTCGAGCCTGGACAGCTCGAGGAGGTTCTGGGCCAGCCAGTCGAGTCGCTCGAGCTGGACACCGCTGGCCTCGAGGAACTCGGTTCGCGCGGTGGGGTCCTCGCCCGCCCGCTCGCGCAGGAGCTCGTTGAATGTCCGGAGGGCCGCGATCGGGGTCCGCAGCTCGTGGGAGACGTCGGCCAGGAAGTCACGGCTCCGATCTCGGTCGTGGCGGATGATCTCGACGCTCTCCTGGACGCGATCGGCCATGGTGTTGAACTGGGTGGCCAGCTCGATGAGCTCGGTCGAGCCCCACTGCCCGGGGTCGTCCGGCACGCGGCGGGCGAGATCGCCCTCGGCCAGTCCCCGGCTGGCTTCGGTCAGGCGCCGGATGGGGACCGTGATGCGGCGGGCGAGCGTGGCCCCGGCGGAGATCGACACCGCGAGGGCGATGAGGCCGATCACCGCGAGCAGGCCGGTGGTGGTGGCGAGGGCCGTCGCCCGGTAGGTGTACGGGTTGGAGAGGGTGACCTCGACGACGTACGGGACGAGGGTCCCATTGACCGTGTAGTAGATGGTGTCGCTGGTGATCGGCTCGCGAGTCTGGCCGACCAGGGCGCCGGCCTGGAGGAGCGCGCGGAACTCGCCGCCCGAGGCCTCCATGAAGGTCCCGCCGGTCAGGGTCCCGAGGCGGATCAGGACATCGGCCTTGGCCAGCCGGTCGGCCAGGATCCGCTGCTGCGTGCTCCGGGTGAGCTGGACGACGACGCCCGGATCCACCACGTTGTCCGTGCCCACCACCGGCCGGACGGTGCTCGCGCTCTCGGCGACGAGGGCCACGTACTGGGCGACGCCCAGCGAGCGGGCCGTCAGGTCCTCCCGCTGCTGCTGGTCGAAGTAGTCGCCGAGGCGGTCCAGGACGCCGACGGTGACAAGGCTCAGGGTGAGGGCCAGGATCGCCACGAAGGCGAGCGTCAGGCGGCCCTGGAACGTCCGCGGAACGAGCCGTCGAAGGCGGCCCACCTCAGCGCTCGGCGAAGGCGTAGCCGACACCCCGGATCGTCTGGACGAAGATGGGGTGGGCCGGATCGTCCTCGATCTTGTCCCGGAGGTGGCTGACGTGGACGTTGATCGTCTTCTCGTCCTGGTCGAGGGCCTCGTAGTCACGGAGGAGCTCCAGGAGCTCGCCGCGGGTGTAGACGCGACCGGGGCGGCTGGCCAGGTGGCGAAGGATCTCGAACTCGGTCGGCGTCAGGCTGATCCGCTTCGGGCCCCGCTGGACGCGCCGCCGCTCCAGGTCGATGACGAGGTCGTCATGACGGATGACGCGGCCGCCCTGGGCGTCGGCGAGGTCACCGTAGGCCCGCCGGAGGAGGGCCTTGACCCGGCTCAGGAGCTCACGCAGCCCGAAGGGCTTGGTGACGTAGTCGTCCGCGCCGAGCTCCAGGCCGATGACCTTGTCGACCTCGTCGTCGCGGGCCGTGAGCATGAGGACGGGGGCCTTCGAACCGGCCGCGCGAAGGCGGCGGAGGACCTCGAACCCATCGATGCCGGGCAGGCGGACGTCGAGGATCACGAGATCGGGCGCCTGGCCGACGGCCACCTCCAGGCCTTCCTCGCCGGAGCGGGCGAGGGCCACCGTGTAGCCCTCCTGCTGGAGCGCGTACTCGATGCCGCGGGCGACGGCGTGCTCGTCCTCGACGATCAGGATGGTGCTCGACATCGGCGCGATCCTACACCGGGCCTCATCGACCGGCCCCCCGGGGGTCCGGCAGCGCTCCTCGTGGTACCGTTTCGCGTCCACGGAGGATTCCCACGCCCATGTCAACCACGCGCCCGGCCCTCGCGGCCAAGCATCGCGACATCACCGGCAAAGCCGTCAGCCACCTGCGCCGGGACGGCCTGCTGCCGGCCGTCGTCTTCGGCCACGGCCTCGACTCGACCAGCGTCTCCCTCGATGCCCACGAGTTCGAGCAGCTCCGCCGCAAGACGAGCGCCAACACGCTCGTGGACCTGTCCATCGATGGCAAGAAGGCCCAGCCGGTCCTCGTCCACGGCGTCCAGCTCCACCGGGTGACCCATCGGCCGCTCCACGCGGACCTCTTCCTGGTCCGCATGTCCGAGGAGCTGACGGTCGACGTCCCGCTCGTCGCGACGGGCGAGTCGGAGGCCGTCAAGACCCACGGCGGGACGCTCCTCCACCCGCTGGAGCACGTCAGGATCAAGGCGTTGCCGGATCACCTGCCGACGTCGATCCAGTACGACATCGCCTCGATCGCCACGTTCGACGACGTCATCCGCCTCCGCGATGTCCAGATCCCAGGCGATGTCACGCTCCTCAACGATCCCGAGGAGATCGTCGCCAAGGTGATCCCGCCGCGCGTCGAGGAGGAGGTCATTCCGGCCGAGGCCGCCGTGCTCGAGGGTGCCGTGGGCGAAGCCGGCGAGGCCGGCGGTGGCGCCGCCTCGGGCGAGGGCTCGTCCGAGGGCTGAGGCTCGAACGGGGGCTCCGCTTCTGGCGCCCCTGGTCGCGTTCAGGATCGCAAACCTGCCTCTGGTGGAGGCGCCGGTTCGGGAGCCCGGCTACGCCGCCCGGCCCGTCACGTAGACGACCGGCAATCGCAGTCGCATGTCGCGCGGTCCGAGCGCGCCAACGCGCTGCAGCAGGCGCCGGCGGAGGGCCAGGCGCTCGCCATCGACGAGGTCGTCGAAGAGTGATTCCTCGGCGAACTGCTCGATGAAGTCGACATAGGCCCGCGGCGTCCAGCGATGGACGAGGGCGTCCTTGCGGGCGTGGACGTCGCGGAAGCCTGCCCGCCGGAGGCCGTCGGCGGCCGATCTCGCGGAGGCCGGATCTCCGCGGCCGTCGTCCGCTTCGGGCGGATCGAAGCCGAACTCGTCCAGGACCTCCTCGAGCACGCGATCCGGCGGATCCAGCTCGGCATCGGCCCGCAGCCAGGTCACGAAGCCGAGGACACCCCCGGGACGGAGGACGCGCCGAGCTTCGCGGAACGCGGCGGCGCGGCTGGGGACCAGCTGGAAGACGAACGACGACATCGCGAGGTCCACCGACCCGTCGGGGAGCGGCAGGCGGTCGGCGACCGCAACGTGCGTCGTGAAGCGCGGCCGTTCCGTCGCAGAGAGGCGCTCGTCGGCCTCCCGGGCCGCCCAGCCCACCATCTCGGAGGAGGCGTCGATGCCGGTCACCTGGACCTGCGGCCAGCGGGCGATCGCCGCCATCGCCAGGGTGCCCGTTCCGGTCCCGATGTCGAGGAGGCGGCGCGCGTCCTTCGTGACGTGCGGCGCGAGCTCGTCCAGGAGACGCACCGCGGCCGGCCGGATGACCGGCGCCCAATGGCGGGCGTAGCCGCCCGCGATCCTGTCGTAGCGCGTGGCCTGGTCCTCGGGCATGGCCGGCATCGTACCTGCGATCGGGGGGTGATTCGGCCCCTCGAGTGCTGACCGACGGCCGATGACCGGCCTTCGAGCGCGACGGAGTCTGGAGGCTGCACGAGCCGGCGTTGGTTTGCCAGACCCGTGGTGTCAAAGGAGCAGCCAACATGAAGAAGATCCTCATCGCCTATGACGGCGGCGAGCCGGCCCATCGAGCCCTCAACACGGCGGCCGAGCTTGCCCAATTGACCGGGGCGACCGTCTCCGTCGTGAGCGTGGTCCCGGTTCACCCGGGACGCTTCCCGATCGAGCCGTGGGACGACACGAGCACCCACGCCGAGGAACTGATCGAGGCCCGGCGCCTGCTGCGCGAGCGGGGGATCGAAGCCGAGCTCATTGAGCCCAGCGGCGATCCGGCCGTCGCCATCGAGCGCATCGCCGATGACGGCAACTTCGACACCGTCGTTCTGGGCTCACGCGGCCTGAACCTCATGGGCCGCGTCCTCCAGGGCAGCGTGTCGGAGCACGTGGCCACCCACGCCAAGGCGACCGTCGTCATCGCTCGCTGAACCTCACGCCTACGCTGCACGACCGCCGGGCACCGAGCCCGGCGGTCGTGCGATTCCGGAGGTCCGTGGCCGCCGACGCCCCGCGCCCCGCGCCC
>JACQEH010000179.1 GCA_016200675.1 Chloroflexota bacterium
ATCGGGATCGCGGTTGACGGCCACGATGGTCTCGGCCGTCTGCATCCCGACCTTGTGCTGGATCGCCCCCGAGATCCCGAGGGCGAGGTAGAGCTGCGGCTTCACGATCTTGCCGGTCTGGCCGATCTGCTGGGCGTACGGAATCCAGCCCGCGTCGACCGCGGCTCGCGTGGCGCCGACCGCGCCGCCGAGGGCCGCCGCCAGCTCCTCCACGAGCCGGAAGCCGTCGGGCCCGCCGACGCCGCGTCCACCCGAGACGATGATGCGGGCCTCCTCGATCGGGGCCGCCGCGCCGGCCTCAACAACGCTCTCCCGGACGGCCACGCGCGGCAGCCGCGTGGTCCCCGAGGCCGCCGACTCCTCGACGACGCCCGGCGATGCGGCAGCCTGGGCAGCGATGGCCCCCGGGCGGACCGTGACGATGCCGCCCGGACCGCTGAACGTCGACGTCGTGATCAGCTTGCCGCCGAAGGCGCTCATCTCGACGGTCGGGCGGTCGTCCGCCCAGGCAACCCCGATCGCGTTCGCGAGGACCCCGAGGTCCGTGAGGCCGGCCAGTGCGCCCGCCACGTCCCGGCCGTCCGGTCCGGCGCCGAGGAGCACGACCGCGTCCGGCTCGGCAGCAAGGAGGGCCGCCGCGTGATCCGCGGCCACCGCGGCCCAGGCATGTCCGCCGGCGTCCGCGTCCGTCACGGTGAGGACTCGCGGCAGGTAGCCCGCGAGCTCGCCTGCAGCGGCGCCGGGGGCGGCCCCCACGACGAGACCGACGACCTCCCGACCCGACGCCTCCCCGAGGCCCCGGGCGAGGGTGCCGATCTCGGCCGAGATGCGGGCGAGGCTGCCGTCGGCGTTCGGCTCGCCGATGACCCAGAGGCGGCTCACGGCAGCAGCCGCCTGGCGTCGAGCAGGACCGCGATCTCGTGGGCGCCCTCGGCCGCGCTGCCGCGCACGACCCGTGTCGCGCCGCGCGCCGCCGGCCGGCGCGTCTCGACGAGGCGTGTGGAGGCAACGGCACCGCCGACGGCGACCGGGTCCAGCCCGAGATCCGCGAGGGACCGGGAGGCGATCTCCTTCGACCGTGCCGACATGATCCCCTTGAGGGACGGGTAGCGGGGCTCACCGAGGACCTGGGTGCAGACGACCAGAGCCGGCATGGGCGCCTCGAGCAGGTCGTAGCCGGCGGGCGTGATCCGCCGGACGGACACCCGGCCCGCCGTAACGTCCGGCTCGATCCGGGCGGCGTTGGAAAGGTAGGGCAGGCGCAGGAGCGCGGCGATACCCGAGGCGACGACGCCGGCCCCGCCGTCGGAGGTGTCGAGGCCGGCAAGGACGAGGTCGAACGTGAGGTCCCGCAGGGTGGCGGCCAGGACTTTGACGGTCGAGCGGAGACACGACCCTTCCAGGGCGGAGTCCGTCACGAGGATGCCCCGGGTCGCTCCCATCGCGAGCGCCTTGCGCATCGTGTCGGCGCCGCTGGCCGGCGCCATCGTCACGATCGTGACCTCCCCGCCGTGGGCCTCAACGAGCTTCAGGGCCGCCTCCAGGGCGTACTCGTCGTTGCCGTTGACGACCGAAGGCGAGGCCCCCCGGTCGAGGCGGCCGTCCGGCCCCAGCCGCTCGGCGGCCGCGGCCGGATCCGGTACGGGCTTGGTCAGGACGACGATGTGCACGGGTGGGCGGGCCTCCGGAGCGTCGGAACGATCTTGGATCAGGCGTCCGGCCGGCCGAGCAATGCCCTGGCGATGACGAGCCGCTGGACCTGCTGGGTGCCTTCGTAGAGCTGGGTGATCTTGGCGTCGCGCATCATCCGCTCGACGGGGAACTCGTCGACGTATCCGTACCCCCCGAAGACCTGGACCGCGTCCGTGGTCACGCGCATGGCCGTATCGCCGGCGACGAGTTTACACATCGCCGACCAGCGGGCCGCATCCGGCGCCCCGGCCTCGATGACCTCGCAGGCCGTGTACAGGAGCTGGCGGGCCGCCTCGACCTGGGCGTCCATGTCGGCCAGCATCGCCCCGATCATCTGGAAGTCGCCGATCCGCTGGCCGAACTGCTTGCGTTGCCGGGCGTACGCGGTCGCTGCCTCGAGGGCGCCCTGGGCGATGCCCACGGCCTGGGCGGCGATCCCCGGCCGTGAGCGATCGAGCGTCGCCATCGCGATCGCGAAGCCGTCGCCCTCGGCACCGATCCGGTTGGCCGCCGGGACCCGGACGTCGTCGAAGGTCAGCTCGGCCGTGGGGCTGCCACGGATGCCCATCTTGTGCTCGAGGCGGGCGACCCTGAAGCCGTCGGCCGGGACCTCGACCCCGAAGCACGAGAGGCGCCGATGGCGCGGCGCCTCGGGGTCGGTGACCACCATCGCGATCGCCAGCTCGGCGCCCACCGCCCCCGAGGTGAACCACTTGTGGCCGTCGATCACCCACTCGTCGCCGTCGAGC
>JACQEH010000177.1 GCA_016200675.1 Chloroflexota bacterium
CGCCCTTCGCCCTCGCGGTCGCCATCCTGCTTTCCGTCGCCGTTGGCCTTGCCCTGGGGAGCGATCGCGCCGCGGCCCTCCGCCGGGTGCTCGTGGCGATCGGTCGAGGGGCGCTGGTGATCGCAGGGCTGGCCGCCGTGCTCCTGGCCGGCACCGCCATCCCGGCCGCGGTGGCGGGCGCCTACCCGCTCGTGGCATCAATGGAGCTGTCGTTCGTCGCCGCCGGCGTGGCCGTCGCCCTGCGGACCACCGCGGCCCGCAATCCCGTGGCCTGGGCCGCGCTCGCGGCCGGGTTCGGGGTGGCCACCCTCACCCAGCTCGTTCCGGAGCAGGGCAGCGGTCTCCTGGGTGCTGCGCTCCGATTCGAGCTGCCGAAGACCCTCCACTACTGGGTGCCGGTCGTCGTCGCGATCCTGGCCGCGGCCGGCCTCGCGGCCGTCGCACAGCACGAGCGCCTGCCGGCGCTCCTCCGCGGTGTTGCCCTCACGGCCTTCGTCGGTGCCGCGGCCCTGCCCATCAGGGCCGCCCCGATCGATGCCTTCCACCTCGGCGAGCACCGCTTCAGCGAGACGCTGTCCATTGCCATGCGCTGGGTCCAGCGCGGCTTCTGGCAGGGCTACCCGGATACCCGCCAGGTCGTCGACGCGCCGCGCCAGGCGATCCTCGACGCCGTCAGGACCGAGATCGCGGCCGGCCGGATCGGGCCGGACACGCCGATCCTCCACGTCGCGGGCTCTTTCCAGCAGTGGGTGGCGACGCCGCTCGGCGTCTTCGCTGGCGTCACGGAGACGGATGTCACGCCCGATGCCGAGGTCAGCATCCATACCGTGGGCGGCCGGCTGCACGGCATGAACGACCTCGGGCAGCTCCTCGCGACCGGTCAGTTCCCGTTCGTCCTGTTCGAGCCGAGCGACAGGCTGCCGGCGGGGCTCGAAGCAACGATCGTCGCCGCCGGCTATACCGGCGTCTTCTCGAACGGCCAGGGCGCGCTCTACCGCTTCGGCCCCTGAACGCCTGCGAGTACGATGGCCTGACCCATGACCGATCCCGACGTCCTGATCGAGACGATCCGCGCCGCCGTCATCGGCGACGACGAGGCGGTGATGGGCCCGTACGGCCTTCGACGGGTCACCTACGCCGACTACACGGCCTCGGGCCGATCCCTGACCTTCATCGAGGACTACATCCGCGAAGCGGTCCTGCCGCTCTACGCCAACACCCACACCGAATCCTCGGGGACGGGCCTCCAGACGAGCCGCTTCCGCGAGGACGCGCGGGCGATCATTCGCGAGTCGCTCGGCGGCGACCCCGCGGACCATGTCGTGATCTTCTGCGGATCGGGCTCGACGGCGGCCATCAACAAGCTCGTCGACGTCCTGAACCTCCGCCTGCCGGCCGACCTCGACGATCGCTACGGCTTCAAGGCCTCGATCCCGGCCGCCGAGCGGCCGGTGGTCTTCATCGGGCCGTACGAGCACCACTCGAACGAGCTGCCGTGGCGCGAATCCATCGCCGACGTGGTCACCATTCCCGAGGATGCCGACGGCCGGATCGACCTGGCGTCCCTCGAGCGGGCACTGGCCGCGAACCACGATCGGCCGCTCCTCATCGGCAGCTTCTCGGCCGCCTCGAACGTGACCGGGATCCTCAGCGACACGCGGGCGATCTCGGTCCTCCTGCACCGTCATGGCGCGCTGTCGTTCTGGGACTTCGGGGCCGCCGCCCCGTACGTCGACATCCAGCTGTCGCCACAGCGACCCGGCCCGGATGCCGAGCTCGACTACAAGGACGCCGTCTTCATCAGCCCCCACAAGTTCATCGGCGGGCCCGGCACCCCGGGCGTCCTGGCCGGCCGGCGGGAGCTGTTCCACAACCGGGTGCCGACGTCGCCCGGCGGCGGCACGGTCGCCTACGTGAACCCGATCGACCACGTCTACCTCGCCGACCCGGAGCACCGTGAGGAGGGCGGCACGCCGGCCATCGTCGAGTCCATCCGCGCCGGATTGGTGTTCCAGCTCAAGCAGGCCGTGGGAGAGGCGGCGATCCGCGAGCGGGAGGCCTCCTTCATCCGGCGCGCCATCAAGTGCTGGGAGCGGAATCCCAACATCCAGGTCCTCGGTTCGCACTCCCTCGAACGGCTCTCGATCGTCTCGTTCGGCGTCCGCCACGCGGGCCGCTACCTTCACCACAACTTCGTGGTCGCCCTCCTCAACGACCTCTTCGGCATCCAGTCCCGCGGGGGCTGCTCGTGCGCCGGCCCGTACGGCCACCGGCTCCTCGGGATCGACATCGAGACGTCCCACGAGTTCGAGCGCGAGATCTCGCGCGGGTGCGAGGGCATCAAGCCCGGCTGGGTCAGGGTGAACTTCAATTACTTCATCAGCGAGGCCGTCTTCGACTTCCTGCTCGACGCCGTGGACTTCGTCGCGACCGACGGCTGGCGCCTGGTTCCCGACTACGACTTCGATCCGGCCACCGGCCTGTGGCGCCACGCCGCCGGGGCCGCCGAGGCGCCCTTGAGCCTCCGCGACGTGTCGTACGCCGGCGGCGAGATGCGGTACGCGGCCCATCGCCATCGTGCCCCGGACACCGTCCTCACCGGGTACCTCGACGCGGCACGGCGCATCGCGGCCGCACCCCATACGCACAAGCCCGGCCGCCTGGATCGGTCGACGGTGGGCCCGGACTTCGAGGACCTGCGCTGGTTCTGGCTGCCCGAGGAGATCGGGCGGGAGCTGGAGCCGGCCGCCGGTTGACGCGGCGCGCATCCCCCGGATGGCGCGGGGAGGTGGTACCGAAGCGTGATGGTGCGTCCTGCCACCACGCGCGACCATCGCTCGCGTCCGGTCCCGCCGCGCGTGGCGTGGCCGGGTCACGCTTGGGGGCAACCTCATCTCCGCGCTCACCCTCCTCCGTCCTCGCGACCTGCGCCGTCCCGGCCGGACCGTACGGATCCGCCGCTGGCTGAACGGTGATGTCCATGCCGCCCTGGCGGTCGCGCTCGGCGTCCCGGTCATCGTCGGCGAGGCCGTCCACGGCTTCGCCGGCTCAACCGAGATCCTGGTCCTGACGGTCGGCTACCTCGTCCTCCAGCTGGTGCTCGGGGTCGCCATCGGCGGCGGCGTCCGGGGGATCCGGGGACTCCTCCGCTTCCTCCTCGCGGTCGGCTTCGTGGCCGCCCTGATGCTGGCCGAGCCGCGGACCGAGCCGACCCTGCCGGTCCTCTACATCCCCGTCATCACCCTGGCCGCCGCCACCAGTCTCCCCGCGGGGGTCATCGTGGCCGTCGCCTCGGCCCTCGCCTCACGCCTCGCCGTCGCCCTGGCCCACGGACCCTCCGCCGCCCTGACGCAGAGCATCCTGCCGGTGGTCGTGGTCCTCTTCCTGGTCATCGGCACCCGGCAGGTCGTGTCCTCGCTCGAGCGGTCGCTGGCCCGCCTCCGGCGCATGGCCGCCGTCGACCGGCGCCGGGCCCGCCGCCTGCGAGCCATGGAGCAGCTCGGCCGGGTCCTTGCCACCGAGGGTCCGAGCCCCGTGGCCCTCGAGACGATCATGGACGTCCTGGTCGGGACGTTCGGCTATCACTTCGTGTCGGTCTACCTGTTCAGCGGCAACGTCCTGCGCCTGGGCGCCCAGCGCGGCTATGACACGCCGATCCAGGAGTTCGACCTCGATCTCGGGATCATCGGCCGGGTCGCCCGGACTCGCGAAGCCGTCTTCGCCCCGGATGTGTCTCTCGAGCCGGAGTACAAGGAAGCCGACCACGGCGTGGTCTCCGAGATCGGCGTGCCGCTCCTCGCCGACGGCGACCTGCTGGGCGTCCTGAACGTCGAGTCGACGGCCACCGAGCGCCTCAACCGCGAAGACCTTGCCTCGATGCTCACGATCGCCGATCGCCTCTCGGCCTCGATCGCCCTCGGCCGCGAGCGCCAGAAGCTGGCCGAGCGGGCCGCCCTCCTCGGCCGCCTCGCGGACGCCTTCGCCGCCCTGGGCGGGACCCTCGACCCGGATGCGCTCCACGCTGCCGTTGCCCGCGCGGCGACGACGGTCGTGACCTGCGATGTCGGGCTCCTCGCGCTCGCGGATCGCCCGAGCGGCGCCTACCGTGTCGCCGCGACGAGCGGCGCCGACGCGTTCGTGGGCATCCAGATCGAGCCCGGCGAGGGCGCGACCGGGCAGGCCATCGCGTCGCGCCGGGCGATCCTGGACGACCACTTCGATCGTGCCAAGTACCCGCGCGCCGCGCAGCGGACACCCGACAGCCCGACCGTCGCAGTCATGGCGATCCCGATGCTCCGCGACGGCGCGGTCCTGGGCGCCCTCACCTTCGTGCGCCGCGAGGCCGGCCACGGATTCACGGAGCAGGAGCGCGAGGTTGCCGCCCTGCTCGCGGCCCAGGCCGTCCTGGCCATCGCCAACGCCGGCCTCCACGCCGAGGCTCGCGAGGCGGCCGTTCGCGACCCGTTGACGGGCCTCCACAACCGCCGGATGCTCGACGACACCATTCGGCACATGACGGCGGTTCGCCAGCGCGAGGCCCCGGCGGAGCGGCGGCCGGTCGCGGCCATCCTGTTCGACCTGGACCACTTCGGGGATTTCAACAACCGTCACGGTCACGCGACCGGGGACGCCGTCCTGCGGTCGTTCGCCGCGCTCCTCGCCGACCGCTTCCGGGCGTCCGATCTCGTTGCCCGCTATGGCGGCGAGGAGTTCCTCGTGGTCCTCGACGGGGCCTCCCGCGACGACGCGATGCGCGCGGCGGATGAGGTCCGCCAGCGCTTCCGGGCGTTGGAGATCCGGGCCGCGGGCGGCAACCTCGTGAGTGCCACGGTCTCGGCGGGATGCGCGGGGCTCGATCCGAATGTCGCCGGCCTCGACGCCATGATCGAGGTCGCCGACGTGGGCCTGGCGATGGCCAAGGCCGGCGGCCGCGACCAGGTGGTCGCCGCGTAGCCCTGACAGGCCGGCCGCGATGCCCGAAGATCCCGCCAGGAGGGCAAGGCCGATGTCAGGACAGCACGAGTCCCCGGGGCTCCCGGATCGCGTGATCCCGGGGCCGGGGCAGGAGTCCGTGTGGGACTACCCACGGCCGCCGCGGGTCGAGGCCGTCCCCGAGCGCCTCCGCGTCGTCGTCGACGGGGAGGTCCTCGCCGACACGACACGGGGCCTGCGTGTCCTGGAGACGGCCGGTGCCCCGGTCTACTACTTCCCGCCGGCGGACGTGCGGACGGAGCGCCTCCGGACCAGCGGTCACGCCTCCTTCTGCGAGTGGAAGGGCGCCGCCGCCTACACCTCCTATGAGCACGCCGGTCATCGGATCGAGAACGTCGCCTGGTCGTACCCTGACCCGAACCCGGGCTACCGGGAGATCGCCGGCTTCCTCGCCTTCTACGCCGGGCGGGTCGACGAGGCCTGGGTCGGCGACGAGCGGGCCGAGCCGCAGCCGGGCAGCTTCTACGGTGGCTGGGTCACGTCGCGGGTCGTCGGGCCCTTCAAGGGCGGGCCGGGCTCGACGGGCTGGTAGGGAGCCTTCGTTGGCCGCGGCGAGTGGTCCTCAACGGGGCGGGCCCCGGACACAGAGCGACCCGGAGCGGATACCCACTCCGGGTCGGATCATTCCCCCGGCGGAGCACGCCGGCATGGGCACGATAGCCGGATTCCGCCGCCGAGTCCATACCTCCAAGCGCGTCGACCGGCGATCCGGTGCGGCGGGGCACCGAGCCGCGCCAGGCGGCCGTGAATCAGGCCTCGCCGAGCGGCACGCCCATGACGTTGAAGCCGCCGTCGACGTAGATGACCTCGCCGGTGACCGCGGAGGCGAGATCCGAGGACAGCCAGAGGGCCGTCTTGCCGACGTCCTCGGGCGTGATGTTGGCGCGCAGCGGGGCGACGTCGGCGAACGCCCCGTAGAGCTTCTTGAAGCCCGCGATCCCGGCCGCCGCCAGCGTCCGGACCGGGCCGGCGCTGATGGCGTTGACGCGGACGCCCTCGGGCCCGAGGTCCGCGGCAAGGTACCGGACCGACGCCTCGAGGGCCGCCTTGGCGACGCCCATGACGTTGTAATGGGCGACGACCTTCTCGGCGCCGTAGTAGCTCAGGGTCAGCACGCTCGAGCCGGGGCGCAGGAGCGGCCGCGCTTCGCGGGTGATCGCCACGAGCGAGTAGGCCGAGACATCGAGCGCCACGGCGAAGCCGTCCCGGGAGGTGTCGACGAATTCGCCGTCGAGGTCCTCGCGCTTGGCGAAGGCCAGGGCGTGGACGAGGATGTCGAGGCCGCGGTGGCGAGCGGCCCATTTCGCCATCACGTCCCGAATCTGCTCGTCCGACTGGACGTCACAGGGCTCCACGAAGTCCGATCCGATGGACGTCGCGAGAGGCCGGACGCGCTTCTCGATGAGGCTCTCGACCGACGAGAAGCCAACGACAGCGCCCGCGCCGTGGAGGGCCTCGGCGATGCCCCAGGCGATGGAGTGGTCGTTGGCGACGCCGAAGATGAGCGCCTTCTTGCCGTCCAGCAGGCCCGTCAACTCGCCCTCCCTGCCGCGGTCGTCCGGACCGCGTGCCTCGGCCGAGACTACCATCGGCACCATGACCCGGGCCGCTTCGCCCCGTTTGGCGGGGGAGTTCGATCTGGCAGGGGCGTTGTCCGGCGTGCGCGCCCTCGTCCTCGACGCGGACGGCGTCCTCCTGTTCGCGGGCCGGCCGCTGCCCGGAGCCGTGGAGGCCCTGGAGCTCCTGGAGGGCGCGGCGATTCCGTACCGGGTGGTGACGAACTATTCGCTCGCCCATCGGGAGTCCCTCGCGGCCGGTGTCGCTCGCCAGTTCGGCCGGCCCGTCGACCCGCGGCGCCTGATCACGGCGGCCTCCGCGGCCGCCGCCCATACCGCTCGCCACCATCCTGGCGCGCCGCTCTTCGTGCTCGCCTCGGCCGACGCCATGCGGGAGTGGGACGGTCAGCACACCGTGACTGCGGATGTCGCCGACGACCCTGCGACGTCCGTCGCGGCGGTCGTCATCGGTGATGCCGGGGACGGGCTGAGCTTCCGCAACCTCGACGTCGCCTTCCGGGCCATTCGCCGCGGGGCGGCCTTCGTGGCCATGCACCGCAATCCGTGGTGGGTGACGCCACGCGGCGTGACCCTCGATTCGGGTGCCCTGGTCATCGGTCTCGAGCACGCCCTGGGGACCTCGGCCACGATCGCCGGCAAGCCGTCCTCGGTCGTCTTCCGGGAAGCCGTCCGGGAGCTCGCGGCGGAGGTCGGTCCGCCGCGCCTGCGCCGCGCCGAGGTCGCGATGGTCGGCGACGATCTGGAGACCGACGTAGGCGGGGCCCGTCGGGCGGGGTTGCGCGGCATCCTCGTCCTGACCGGCAAGACCGACCGGGCGACCTTCGAGGCCGCCGTCGCGAGCGGCCGGTTGCGCGGGCCGGCGCGTCCGGACGGCGTGGGGACCGGCGTCCTGGAGGTGGTGAAGACGTTCGTCGGCCGGCGCGCCTGAGCGTCGCCGGTCCGCGCCGCTACGGCGTCGGCAGGATGTTGAGGTTCGAGCGAAAGAGGTTCCCCGGGTCGTAGCGCGCCTTCAGTTCGCCCAGGCGGGCGAGCGTCGCCGGCGGATAGGCCGCCCGGAGCTCGGTCGGGCCGTCCCGTCCCAGGAAGTTCGAATAGGCGCCGGATCCGCAGCCGGCCGCCCGGAGCTCGGCCTCGAAGTCGGCGGTCCAGGCCTCGTGCCTCGGGGCATCGGCGGCGTCGGCGAACGGGGTGATGAGCCAGACCATCGCGCGCCGATCGCGGTGGGCGAAGGCCGTCGCGTCGTTCGCGACGCGGGCGTAGGCGCCGCCGAGCACGCGCAGGTGGACGAGCGCCTCGGGCGAGCTCGGGCTGGCCATCCGCCGCTCGATGATCCGGATCGCGGCGTCGTCGAGCTCGTCGACGAAGAGGGTCCCGCTGGCGAACGCCTCACGCGTCCCGCTGGGCTCGGGGAACATCGCCGGATATGGCTTCCGCCCGATCGCCACCTGCCGCGACTCGCCGAGCGAGCGGAGGAGATCCACGACGCGCTCGTCGTCACCGATGGGCCCCGAGTGGCAGAACGACAGGAAGACGACGAGCCGGCCGTGCCAGTCCTCGGGGAGCTCGGGCATCGGCGGTGCGGCCATGATGCTGGGCATCACGGTCAGGCCGTCGGGAGCGCCGGCAAGGACGCCGACGAGGTTGGCCAGGACCTCCGGCGTCGCCCGGACGATGACGTCGCCGGCGAGCACCGTGTCGACCGCCCGGAGCTGGAACCTGAAGCGGGTGGCGACGCCGAAGTTGCCGCCGCCGCCGCGCACGGCCCAGAAGAGGTCGGGATGCTCGGCCGCGCTTGCCATGAGGCGCTCCCCGGCGGCCGTGACGAGCTCCACGGCGAGCAGGCTGTCGATCGTCATGCCGAAGCGGCGGACCAGCCAGCCCACGCCGCCGCCAAGGGTGATGCCGGCGATCCCCACCTCGCCCCAGTCGCCGAATGGCACCGCATACCCGCCGGGATGGACGGCCGCGGTCAGGGCCCCGGCCGTGGCGCCGGCGCCGACCCAGACGGTCCCGCTCGCGGCATCGATCCCGATGTCGTCGAGGCGCGAAACGTCGAGCACGATCGCGTCATCGGCGACGCCGTAGCCGACCGCGCTGTGCCCGCCAGCGCGGACGGCCAGGCGGATGCCACGGTCACCCGCGAAGCGCACGGTCGCGACGATGTCCTCGACGCTCCTGGCGAGCACGATCGCGGCCGGCCGTCGGTCGATCGCCGCGTTGGCAACGAGCCGGGCGCCCTCGTAGCGTGCATCCCCGGGCAGGACGACGCGGTCGTCGAGAAGCCCGGGCACATGCAGGCCGGTCGGGTTCCGGTGGTCGTTCCGGAGATCAGGAGGCGGGACGTCGGCCATAGCGATGAGGAGAGTCTAGACTGGCGGCAACGCCGGATTGCAGGCTGGGCGCACTTCCTGATGCCCGTCTCGAACGTGGAGACCTCCCGAATGACCACCGAGTCCAAGCCCCGAATCAAGATCACCTACGCCACGCTGCGCAACGACAACGAGGAGCTCCACGCCCTGTACGAGGCGGGCGTGACGGCCTCGGAGGCGGGCTTCGGGCGCCACCACCGCAACTACATCGACGGGCAGTGGGTCGAGGGCGGGGCCGGCACGTTCGAGCTCCGAACCCCGATCGACACGGACATCGTCGGCGGACATGGCCTACGAGGTCGGCAAGAACCGGCTCGAGGCGCTGGGCGAGGTCGAGGAGGCGGCCGACCTCCTCCGCTACTACAGCCAGACGATGGAGGACAACGCGGGCTACGACCACCCGATGGACAACCTCGGGGATCTGTCCGTCCACACCCGGACCGTCCTCCGGCCGCACGGCGTCTTCGCGGTCATCAGTCCCTTCAACTTCCCGATGGCCCTTGCAGCCGGCCCGATCGGGGCGGCCGCGATGGCCGGCAACACCGTCGTCTTCAAGCCCAGCTCGACCTCGCCGCTGACGGGCGTCAACCTCGTCCAGTGCTTCGTCGATGCGGGCGTCCCGGCCGGGGTGATCAACCTGGTCATGGGTCCGGGCGAGACGGTCGGCGACGAGCTCCAGACGAACCCCGGCATCGACGGCATCGTCTTCACCGGGTCGTACGACGTGGGCTTCAAGCTCTTCAAGTCGTTCTCGACCTTCTGGCCTCGGCCGTGCATCGTCGAGATGGGTGGCAAGAACCCGGCCATCGTGACCCGCAAGGCGGACCTCGAGGAGGCGGCCGAGGGGATCATGCGGTCCGCCTTCGGCTTCGGCGGCCAGAAGTGCTCGGCGAACTCGCGCGTCTACGTCGAGGCGCCCGTCCACGACGACCTCGTCCGGCTCCTGGTCGAGAAGACCGAGAAGATCTCCATCGGCAATCCGATCCCGCGCCAGAACTGGCTCGGCCCGGTCATCGACGCCAAGGCCGTGGCCCGGCACCAGGCCGCGACCGCCGAAGCCCGCCGGGACGGAACCGTCTTCACCGGCGGCGAGCACCTGACCGACGGCGACCTGGCCCGGGGCTTCTATGTCGAGCCAACGGTCGTCGGCCTGCCGGCGGGGCATCGGCTCTTCCAGGACGAGCTGTTCGCGCCGTTCACCGCCGTCTCCAGGGTGGATTCGCTGTCCGAGGCCCTGGCTCTCGCCAATGACTCGACCTACGGGCTGACGGCCGGCGTCTACAGCGAGGATCCGGCGGAGGTCGCTCGCTTCCTCGACGAGGTCGAGGCAGGGGTCCTCTACGTGAACCGCCGAGCCGGCGCGACGACCGGGGCCTGGCCGGGCGTCCAGGCGTTCGGCGGCTGGAAGGGCTCAGGTTCGACCGGCAAGGCCGGCCTCTCGATGTACTACGTCGCCCAGTTCATGCGCGAGCAGAGCCACACCGTCGTCGACTGACGCGGGGGAGCGGGCGGCGCCGCCCGCGCGCACCGCGTCGCACGCGTCGCCCGCGCGAAATCGATGCGCCGTTCGCGGCCGCCCCGCGCCGCCCGCGCGCACCGTGTCGCACGCGCGAGGTCGATGCGCCGTTTGCGGCCGCCCCGCGCCGCTCATTCGCGCGGCGAATAGACACGACGAGGTTTCCCGTGACCGGGTCGGCGTGATGCATGTCCCGAGTAGCCGTGCACGCCTGAGTCGCCGGGCGACTCGAATTGGTTGATTTCGCCACCCCGATCCGTCGAAGTCATGCACCGGGCGCATCAGGGCTTCACGAGCCCGCGCCACCCTCGGCGGCACCCTCGGCGCCACCCTCGGCGGCACCGGAGAGCATGCTAGACTCGGTATCCAGTCTGCATAAACTCTATGCGTTCGCGAGGCCTCCAGGGGCCGCCCGCGGGCGCTCCTGACGTCCAGAGGTGCTCCGTGGTCCAGGCCCCGTCTCGGCTCGCGCAGGCGCGGCCGGTTCCCCACATCGTGACCGAGATCCCCGGTCCCAAGGCGCGTGCCCACGTCGCCTATGACGAGACCTGGACCTCGCCGAGCCTGCCGCGGGCCTACCCGATCGTGCCGGTCCGGGGCGAAGGCCTCACCGTCGAGGACATCGACGGCAATCTCTTCCTCGACTTCGCCGCCGGCATCGCGGTGACGTCCACGGGCCATTCCCACCCCCAGGTCGTGGCGGCCATCAAGGAGCAGGCCGCCGAGCTCATCCACTTCTCGGCGAGCGACTTCTACCTCCCGATCTACGCCCAGGTCTGCGAGCGCCTCGCCGGGGTCAC
>JACQEH010000030.1 GCA_016200675.1 Chloroflexota bacterium
GAGGCGCGGCCGGGGCTGCGCCGTGTCCGTGGCGGGGGTCCCGCCGGGCCCGCGCGGGTCGGCCTCGGCATAGCCGGCGGCCTGGGCATCGGCGAGGACGTCGGCATAGGCGCGCCCGTCGCGGGACATGGCGGTCAGGATGAAGTTCGTCGTCCCGTTGACGATGCCCCGCACGGCCTCGAAGCGGTTGGCCGCGAGGTCCAGTGCGAGCGGCCCCAGGACCGGGATCCCGCCGCCGACGGCGGCCTCGAAGCGGAGCGCAGCCCCGGTCCGCCGGGCGATCGCCTCGAGTTGCGACCCGTGGTGGGCCAGGACGTGCTTGTTGGCCGTCACGACCGCCTTGCCCGCGCCGAGCGCCGCCGCGATCAGCGTCCGGGCCGGCTCGTCGCCGCCCATCAGCTCGACCACGACATCCGCCTCCGGGGCGGCCACCAGGTGGGCCGGCGCGTCGGTGAGGAGGCCCTCGGGGATCCCGTTCACGATCGCGCGGGCGACGTCACGGACGGCCACGCCGGCAAGCTCCAGGGGCGCGCCGTCGGCAGCCTGAAGCGACTCGGGCCGGTCCAGAAGCGCGTGGACCACCTCGCGACCGACCGTGCCCGCGCCGAGCACGGCCACGCGGAGAGGCGCGGTCACTGCGTCATCACCGTCCGGCGGGCGTGTCGAAACCTTCCATCGTCCGAATGGTAGCCGGGCCATCCGGCCCCATGACGTCGGCTACACTCGGGCGGCGATGCCGACCCCTGTTGCAACTCCATCTGCCCGTTCCGGCGCCGCCGCAAGAGCCGCCGAGCGCGCCTTCAGCGGCATCCAGCCGTCGGGCATCGTCCACCTCGGCAATGACCTCGGGGCGATCCGCAACTACGTCGCCCTCCAGGACCAGTTCGAGGCGATCTACTGCATCGTCGACTACCACGCCCTGACGAGCCTCCACGACCCGGACCTGCTCCGCCGCTGGACGCGGGAGATGGCGGCCTCGCTGGTGGCCCTGGGCCTCGACCCCGAGCGCTGCACGCTCTTCGTGCAGTCGCACCGGCCGGAACACACCGAGCTGGCCTGGCTGTTCGCGACCGTCACGCCGGTCAGCTGGGTCGAGCGGACGCCGACCTACAAGGAGAAGAAGGCGAGCCAGCCCGAGGACGTCAACCACGGCCTCCTCACCTACCCGATCCTGCAGGCCGCCGACATCGCCATCTACAAGGCCACCCGCGTGCCAGTGGGCCGCGACCAGGACGCCCATCTCGAACTGTCCCGTGAGATCGTCCGGGCCTTCAATCACCGCTACGGCGAGACGTTCCCGGAGCCGCAGGCCGTCCACACCGACGCGCCGACCGTCCTCGGGACCGACGGCGTCCGAAAGATGTCCAAGTCGATCGGCAACACCATCGAGATCCTGGGCCCGCCGGACCTCATCCGGAAGCAGGTCATGTCGATGGTCACCGACACGCTCCGGATCAAGCGGACCGATCCCGGCCGGCCCGAGGTCTGCAACGTCTGCCAGCTCCATCGCTTCTTCGGCGACGACTACCTCGAGATCCAGGACGGCGAGCGGACCGCCCGGACCGGCTGCGTCGACACGAAGCGGCTCCTCGCCGACCGGATCATCCGCCACTACGCGCCGGCCCGGGAGCGCTACGCCGACCTCATGGCCCACCCCGAGGAGATCGACGGGATCCTCGAAGCCGGTGCCGACCGCCTGAAGCCGATGGCCGCGGCGACGATGGCCGAGGTCCACGAGAAGATGGGCCTGCGTTGACGGAGCCCGAGCGGCGGACCGTGAGCTTCGGGCTGACGCCGCGCGAGCGTCGGTGGCTCGATGCCCTCCTCTTCCTCTCGGCCGTCGCCCTCACTTTCGTGGTCCTGGGCTACCTCGCCAACCTGCTCGCCTCCTTCGGCGACCTGATCCTCGTCTTCTTCCTGGCCTGGCTCCTGGCGTTCATCCTGACGCCGCTCGTCGTGCGGGTCGCCACAATCCCCTTCCTGTCCCGCGGCGGGGCCGTCTTCATCGTCTACATCGTCCTTTTCGGCGGGCTCGTCGCGCTGGCGGTCGGGATCGCCGGGGCGCTCACGAAATCGATCTCCGACTTCATCGCCAGCGTCCCGACCCTGCGCCAGGACCTGCCGAACATCGTCTTCCCTTGGCAGGAACGGCTGCGGAGCCTGGGCGTGGAGATCGACCTGGCGTCCCAGGCCACGGCGTTCCTGGACAACCTCAGCCGCTACGCCAGCCAGCTGGCCGGTCCGCTCCAGCAGATCGCGGTCGCCAGCCTGGGGGCCCTCGCCAACCTCCTCCTGATCGTCGTCCTGTCGCTCTACATGGTCGCGGACCGGGACCGGCTCCTTGCCTCGGCCTTCCGGCTCGTCCCGCCCCAGTACAAGGAGGAGGCACGGGTGCTCGAGCGGAGCGTCGCCCGGTCCTTCGGCGGCTTCCTGCGCGGGCAGGCCATCCTCGGCATCGTCTACGCCGCGGTCGCGATGATCGCCAGCGCGGTCTTCGGGCTGACCTACCTCGCCGGCACGACCGCCTCGTCCGGCCTGCTCATGGCGATCCCCTTCTTCGGGCCCTTCCTCGCCTGGGCGCCTCCGGTGCTGGTGGCCCTCTTCACCAAGCCGGACGTGGCCCTCGGAACGCTCATCGTCATGGCCGCCGGTTGGCTGGTGGTGATGAACGTCCTCCAGCCGCGGCTCATGGCCGAGGCCCTCCGGATCCATCCGATCATCGTCCTCGGCTCGGTCCTCGTCGGCAGCAAGATCGCCGGGATCAGCGGGGCGATCTTCGGCATCCCGATCGCGGCCGTCCTGTCGGCCCTCTTCATGCATGCCCTCGGACAGAACGTGGAAGGGACGCCCCTGGCCACTCGCGCCGCCCAGCGCCTTGAACGACGGCAGGGCCGCCCGATCCGCGTGCCACGCGAACCTGATCCTCTGACCGATGCGGACGTCGGCGACGCCGAGGCGACGCCCAAGGACGTGCCGAAGGCCTGAGCTTGGCACCTGGAGATGCGGGCACTCCTTGGATGTGCCGTCACTCCCCGACATGAACTGCAATCGAATGAGCGTGGCCTGCAGCGAGTTCGCGCACGGTACGCCCGAAGTCGTGAGCGGTCGGGCGCATTCATCCCGACGCCATGGCTCCATGTGACATCCCGCCCGCCGCCGGCCAGTGGGCCCGCTGGCCGGCGGGCCCACTGGCGGCCCACTCGCGGCCGGCGGCCGACGCAGCGGACCGCTGGACCGCGCCGAGCGGAGCCCCATCCAGAGGGCCCGCTCGGCGCAGCGCGGAACTAGGACGCGCAGGCGGGCGCCGGCTCGTCGATCCGCAGGGCGACCCCGGTCGGAACGAGATAGGTGACGTACAGGATCGTGTCGGTCGTGCCTTCGTTCCGCGCCATGCCGGGTCCACCGCCGTCGACCTCGATGAACGTCGTTCCGGGAGCGTGGACGATGCTCACGCAGTCCTTGTCGTAGAACGTCAGGCTGCCACCGCCCGCCTTGACCGTCACGATC
>JACQEH010000031.1 GCA_016200675.1 Chloroflexota bacterium
GCACTGCTCGTACAAGAGTTCGAAGCCGCTCCTCCGGACGCTCCCGACGGCCGGCGCCGGGGTCGTTGCCGGCCCCGGCGAGAACGCGGGCGTCATCTCGATCGGGGGCGGGCTCGCGGTTGCCTTCAAGATCGAGTCCCACAACCACCCGAGCGCGGTCGAGCCCTACCAGGGCGCTGCGACCGGCGTCGGGGGCATCCTCCGCGACATCTTCACGATGGGCGCCCGGCCGATCGCGGTCCTCGACGCCCTCCGCTTCGGGGATCCCGCCGATGCCCGGACTCGCCATATCGTCGACGGCGTCGTCCGGGGCGTCGGCGGCTACGGCAACTGTGTCGGCGTCCCGACCGTCGGCGGCGAGCTCGTCTTCGACCCCAGCTACCAGGGCAACCCGCTCGTCAACGTGATGGCCATCGGGATCATGGAGGAGCGGCTGCTGACGCTGGCCGCCGCGCCCGGACCGGGGAACCTCGTCATCCTCTTCGGCAGCGCCACCGGGCGCGACGGGATCGGCGGCGCGTCGGTCCTCGCCTCGGCCACCTTCACCGACGACGACCCCTCGAAGCGGCCGTCCGTGCAGGTCGGCGACCCCTTCGCCGAGAAGCTCCTCATCGAGGCCTCCCTCGAGCTCATCGAGCGGGGGCTGGTGGAGGGCCTCCAGGACCTCGGGGCCGGCGGCATCACCTGCGCGACCTCCGAGACCGCCGACCGGGCGGGGACCGGTATGGCCGTCGACCTCGATGCCGTGCCGCGGCGCGAGCCGGGCATGGCCGCCTTCGAGGTCCTGATCTCGGAGAGCCAGGAGCGGATGCTGGCCGTGGTCCGGCCGGAGCGCGAGGCGGACGTCCGCGAGGTCTGCCGCCGCTGGGGGATCCCGTGCGCCGTGATCGGGACGGTCACCGCGGACGGCGACATCGCGGTCAGCGAGGGCGGCCTGGAGATCGTTCGCATTCCGGCCCGCTCGCTGACATCGGACGCGATCGTCCACGAGCGCCTTGCGACGCCGCCGGCACGTCGGCGGGCGGCGCCCGCACCGGGCGAGGCCGGCGAGCCGACGGACCTCCTGCCGGAGCGGGGCATGGATCCCGGGGCGGTCCTGATGGCGCTCCTCGGCAGCCCCAACCTGTCGTCCCGGCGGCCCGTCTTCGAGCAGTACGACAGCACCGTCCAGGTCAACACCGTGGTCGGTCCCGGGCGCGGGGCCGCGGTCCTGCGGGTCAAGGGCACGACGAAGGCACTCGTCGCAACGACCGACGCGAGCGCCGCTGTCGGCGCCGTCGACCCCTGGCTCGGGGCGGCGATGAGCGTCGCCGAGGCGACCCGCAACGTCTCGATCACGGGCGCGACACCGCTCGGCGTCACGAACTGCCTGAACTTCGGCGATCCCACCCGCTCCGAGGCCTTCTGGCAGCTGTCGGAGGCGGTTCGCGGCCTCGGCGACGCCTGCCGTGCCCTGGGCCTGCCGGTCACCGGCGGCAACGTCTCGCTCTACAACGAGTCGCCGGAGGGGTCGATCCTGCCGACGCCCGAGATCGGCGTGGTCGGGCTCCTCGAGGACGTCGCGATCCTCGTCGGGCCGGCCTTCGTCGCGGACGGCGACGTCATCCTCCTGGCCGGCGAGGCCGTCCCCGGCCTGGCCGGGAGCGCCTATGCGCGGCTCGGCGGCTGGGCCGCCGAGGACGGCCCACCGCAGCTCGACCTCGATCGCGAGCGGCGACTCCAGGCCTTCGTCCGGGAGGCGGCTGCCCGCGGCCTCCTCGCCTCGGCCCAGGACGTGAGCGGTGGCGGGCTCGCCGTCGCCCTCGCCGAGGGTGCCCTGTGGAGCGGCCTCGGGGCGTCGGTCCGCGTCCAGGTCGGGCACTCGCCGGCGGTCGACCTCTTCGGGGAGGGTCCGAGCCGGCTCGTCCTGACGACGCGGCCCCGCCACGCTCCGGCGCTCGAGCTCCTGGCCCGGCACTTCGGCCTGCCGATCGAGGCCATCGGGACCGTAGGCGGGGCGCGCCTCGTCGTCGAGCTGGCCGGCGCCGGCGCCACGGGTGCCGCCGAGGGCCGGGGCATCACGGTGGCCGACCCGATCGACGTCGCGGTCGCCGATCTTCGCCACACCTGGGATCACGGGCTGGCCCGGGCGCTCGACTGGGAGGCGCCGGCGTCGGCGCCGGAGGGTCGCTGACGATGTGTGGGGTGTTCGGGGCGGCGCTCCCGCCGGGATCCGGGACCGAGGCGGCCAACGTCGCCGCGCTGGGCCTCTTCTCGCTCCAGCACCGCGGCCAGGAATCGGCCGGCCTCGCCGTGAGCGACGGGGCCGAGCTCTTCCTGTACAAGGATCTCGGGATGATCTCGTCGGTGCTCGACGAACGCCGCCTGCCGTCGTTCCGGGGCGACCTCGCCATCGCCCACTGCCGCTACTCCACGACCGGCTCGACCATCTGGGAGAACGCCCAGCCCACCCTCCGCCTGGGCCCGCGGCGGGCGGTCGCCATCGGCCACAACGGCAACCTCGTCAACACCCGGGACCTCCTCGGGCAGCTCAAGGGCGGCCGCGGGCGGCTCCCCGCGACCACGGACACGGAGCTCCTGACCGCGCTGCTGGCCGATGAGCCGGGCGAGGACACGGTCGAGGCGCTCACGACCCTCCTGCCCCGGGTGCGCGGCGCCTACTCGCTCGTGATCCTCGACAGGGACCGGATCCTCGGGGTCCGGGATCCCCACGGCTTCCGGCCGCTCTGCATCGGCCGGATCCGGGACGTGGCCGCGCCCCTCGCCACGCCCGGCGGGCTGTGGGGCGACGACGCGCCGGCGGACGGCCCGCGAGACGCCTGGGTCCTGTCGTCGGAGACGACCGGACTCGACATCGTGGGGGCGGAGTACATCCGGGACGTCGAGCCCGGCGAGATCGTGGTCCTCCAGCCCGGCCGGGAGCCGGTCTCGGCCCGGTTCGCCACTGCCACTCCGGCCCTCTGCGTCTTCGAGCTCATCTACTTCGCCCGGCCCGATTCCTACCTCGAGGGTCGCAGCCTCTACGAGGCGCGGCGGCGGATGGGCATCCAGCTGGCCATGGAGCACCCGGCCGACACGGACCTCGTCATGCCCGTGCCCGATACCGGAGGGCCGGCCGCCGCCGGCTATGCCGAGGCGTCGGGCATCCCGTTCCGGGAGGGCCTCGTCCGCAATCGTTACACCGGGCGGACCTTCATTCAGCCCAGCCAGACGCTCCGGCACCGGGGCGTGACCATGAAGCTGAACCCGCTCCGGGACGTGGTCCGCGGGCAGCGCCTGACGGTCGTCGACGACTCCATCGTCCGCGGCACCACCACCAAGCAGATCGTGGCCCTCCTGCGGCGGGCGGGCGCGGCCGAGGTCCACGTCCGCATCACCGCCCCGCCCATCTACAACCCCTGCTTCTACGGCATCGACACCCAGGTCGAGACGGAGCTCATCGCCGCCACCAAGTCGGTCGAGGAGATCCGCGAGTTCATCGGCGCCGACACCCTCGGCTATCTCTCGATCGCCGGCGTCCTGGCCGCCCTGGACTTGCCCTACGACCGCTTCTGCTTCGCCTGCTTCGACGGCAACTACCCGGAGCCCGTCCCGTACGACGTCGAGCGCCGCAAGTTCATGCTGGAAGAGCCCGTGCTGGCCGGTGGCTGAGCGCTTCGCCAAGGGCACGGCCGCCCGGACCGCCTATGCCCGAGCCGGCGTGGACGTCGCCGCCGGGGATCGGGCGGTGGAGCGGATGCGGGCCGCGGTCGAGTCGACGCGACGACCCGAGGTCGTCGGCGGCCTCGGCGGCTTCGGCGGTGCCATCGCCATCCCGGCCGGGTATCGGAAGCCGCTCATCGTGTCCTCGACCGA
The DNA here is from genome assembly GCA_016200675.1 of Chloroflexota bacterium. Taxonomy (GTDB): domain Bacteria; phylum Chloroflexota; class Limnocylindria; order Limnocylindrales; family CSP1-4; genus UBA5189. Next base: position 3,856 of record JACQEH010000031.1, read on the forward strand.
CGGCGTCGGCACGAAGACCGCGATCGCCACGGCCCTCGGGCGCTGGGAGACCATCGGCATCGACCTCGTCGCGATGTGTGCCGACGACGTCGTCTGCGCCGGCGCGGAGCCGCTGGCCTTCCTGGACTACGTGGCCGTCGGGCGGCTCGATCCGGAGGCGGTGGCGGCCCTGGTCTCGGGCGTGGCGAGCGGCTGCCTGGAGGCCGGCTGCGCCCTGGTCGGTGGCGAGACCGCGGAGCACCCTGGGCTGATTGAACCCGGCACCTTCGACCGGGCCGGTACCTGCGTCGGTGTCGTCGAGCGGGCGGACCTGCTCGACGGTTCCGCGGCGCGGGCGGGCGACGTCATCCTCGGCCTCCCGTCGTCGGGCCTCCACGCCAACGGCTTCTCGCTCGTGCGGAGCCTGCTCGCCGAGTGGGACATCCCGCTGGAGCGACCCTTCCAGGAGCAGCTGGCCCGATCCCTCGGGGACGCGGGACGGGACGCGGCGCTCGCCCTCGAGCCGAACCTGGCGATGGCGAC
>JACQEH010000181.1 GCA_016200675.1 Chloroflexota bacterium
GGCTGCGGCGGCGTCGGCCTGTCGGCGGTGATGATCGCCGTCGCGGCGGGGGCCCGGGTAGTGGCGATCGATGTCTCACCCGCGGCCCTCGAGGCCGCGGCGGCGCTGGGGGCGGAGGCCCTGGTGGATGGCAATCGCGCGGACGTCCCCGCGGACGTCGCCGCGGCGACCAATGGCGGGGCCCATCTCTCCCTCGACGCCCTCGGCAGCGCCGAAACCTGCCGCAACTCCATCCTCGGGCTGCGCAAGCGCGGCCGGCACGTCCAGGTGGGCCTCATGGTCGGCGCCGCCGCGAGCCCGCCGATCCCCATGGATCGCGTCCTGTCCCGCGAGCTCGAGTTGATCGGCAGTCACGGCCTGGCGGCGCGGGACTACCCGGACTTGCTGGCTCGGGTGGCGGATGGCCGGTTGCGGCCGGAGCGGCTTGTCGGCCGGACGATTCCGCTGGCGGAGGCCCCGGAGGCCCTGGCCGCGATGAGCCGGCCCGCAACCGGCGCCGGGATGACGATCATCCTGCCCGGGGGCTGATCCGCGGCTCAGCCGCCCGGGTGACGCTCCAGCTCGCGCAGGCGGTCGTCGGAGATCCCGAAGTGGTGGGCGATCTCGTGGCGCACGGTGGCCTCGACCGCGAGCCCGAAGGCCTCCGGCGTCCGGGCCGAGCGAGCGAGCGGCCCCTTGAAGATCGTGATCTTGCTCGGCACCGCGATCGCGTCGGCCGAGAGCCGCGTCCTGGGAACGCCCTGGTAGAGGCCGTAGAGGCCGCTGGCGCCGACGCTCTCCAGCTGGTCGGGCGTCGGTTCGTCCTCGACCACGATGGCCACGCTTTCGAGCCGTCCGGCGAAGCCGGCGGGCAGCCCCGCGATCGCCCGGTCGATCGCCGCGTCGATGAGGTCGTCGAGGTCGTCCACGTGCCAATGATGGGGCCGCGTCGCGGGCGACCGTTCGGGGCGGGCCCACGGCCATGACCCGCGGACGCCGAGGCGGATGCTAGGGTGGGCCCCATGGAACCGTCCGAGCTCGCCCACCTCGAGCACGCCAACATGCTGGCCGCGATGACGTCCTTCTGCGCGAACGTCGCCGGATCGCGCGTGGAGCGGGCCGACGGGATCGCGATCATCGCCACGGGCCTCCCCTTCGTCCTCTTCAACCAGGTCGTCATCGACGGCGACGGGACGTCCGCGGCGGCCGTGGCGGCCGGCGTCCGCGTGATGCGCGAACGCGGCGGGCCCTTCGTGGTCAACCTCCGCGCCGGCATCGACGATCGCTTCGTCCCGCTCATGGCCGAGCTGCGCCTCGCTCCGGCGGCGGAGGACCCGTGGATGCCCGGGATGGCCTGGCATCCCCTCGGGCCGGCAGGCGCAGGCCACGGCCCGCCTGACCTTCCGGGCCACGAAATCCGTCGCGTCGTCGACGCGGCGGGCCTGGACGACCACCTCTCGACCGGCGCCATGGGCTTCGGGCTGCCCGAGGCCATCCTGCGGGCCGTCGTCGTGCCCGCCCTCATCGACCGTCCGGACACGGCGATCTACGTCGGCTACGCGAACGGTGCGCCGGTGAGCACCGGCCTCGGCGTTCGAACGGGCCGGACCATCGGCGTCTACAACATCGCCACCGTCGAGACGGCCCGGGGCAGGGGCTACGGCGCGGCGATGACCCGGCGGGTCGTTGACGACGGGGTCTCGGCGGGCTGCGATGTCGCGATCCTCCAGGCGAGCCAGATGGGCCTGCCGCTCTACGAACGTCTCGGCTTCCGGACGGTCGTCGAGTACATCGGCTACGTCGAGCAGCCGGCCTGAGCCCGATGGCGACCCGCCCGGGCGCCGCGGCGCCCGACCGCGCAGACTCGCTTGCCTTCCACCTCGTCCCCGAGGCCGCCTGGCTCGCGGCACCGCCCGGCGAGCCGTTCCGGCCGGCGTCGCTGACGGCGGAGGGCTTCGTCCACCTCACCCACCGGATGCCGGACCTCGTCGACGTCGCCAACCACTTCTATCGCGACGAGCCGGGTCCCCACGTGATCCTGACGATCGCGCTCGGGGTCCTGACGGCGCCCTGGCGCTACGACGGCGACGAGCGCTATCCGCACGTGTATGGACCGCTGGACCGCGAGGCGATCATCGCCGTCCGCGCGATCGCCCGCCGTCCCGACGGGACCTTCACGGGAAGCTGAGCCCGCGCCCGCGCGGGTCTCGCGGGGTCAGGCGGTCCCCACGGACGTCCGGGCATAGGCCACGAGCGCGGCCACGTTCTCGCGCGGCGTCGCCGCCGGGATCTCGCAGCCGGCCCCCACGATCCACCGGGAGCCGGCCGCGCGATGGCAGGCGGCAAGGCGGTTCGTGATCGCCTCCGGCGTCGACCCCATCAGCTCGGTGACCGGATTGAGGTTCCCGAGGAGGACCTGGTCGGGTCCGGCGGCGACGCGGGCCGCCTCGAGCGGGACGAGCGAGTCGAGATCGATGATGTCGGCGCCGAGGCGGGCCATCGCGCCGACGGAGCGGCTCATGTTGCCGCAGATGTGGAGCCGGACCTTCGCCCCGAGACCGTGGATGCGGTCGATGAGGCGCTTCTCGCGCGGCCACACGAACTCCTCGTAGAGGCTCGGTCCGACGAGCGACGCCGCCGCGTCGCCGATACCCACGATGTCGACGCCCGCATCCACCTGCGCCCCGGCGAAGGCCATCGCGCCCTCCGTCGCGAAGTCGAAGAGCTCGCCCACGAATCCGGGATCGTCGTAGAAGTCGAGCATCAGGGTGTTGATGCCGCGGAGGTCGGCGCCCTCCGCGATCGGACCCTCCACCCAGCCCTCCACGATCCGGGTCGATCCGCCGCCCGCCCGGAGGAGCTCCACGGCCCGGATCCGGTCGGTCATCCGACCCCCGCCGAGGGGGTCGGCCGGCCGCAGGGCGGCCAGGTGCCGGGGCTCCGCGAGGAGCGCGTCGCTCTCGTCGATGGCCGGGGGCTGGTCGTCGAACCACTGGATCGTCGCACCCAGGTCGCTCGCCTCGCGCGTCGGATCGGAGATGCACGACACGTGGTCGAAGCCGAACGTGTCCGCGACCAGGCCCTGGGCCCGCGCCAGGACGGTCGCGTCCCGGCAGTAGTCGGCGTAGGGGACCCCCGCCAGGCGGGCCGCGAACATCATGGTGATCGGCATGGCCGGCAGGCGGTCCACCGGCAAGCCGGCGAGATGGCGAAGGACGAGCTCGCGGGAGCCGCCGGCCGGGCCGGCCCCCGCGTCCCGGGCGCCCGTCATGACGCCGAGGGTGCCGAAGTCCCGATCCCGACGGCCGCCCGGGCGACGTCGACGGCCGCGGCCGCGTTCGGGGCGTAGGCATCGGCACCGATCGCGGTCGCGAATTCCCCCGTCACCGGGGCGCCGCCCACGATGATCGTGGCGCCGGCAAGGTCCTCGGCGGCCCGGATGGCCCGGACGGCGTCGCGCATGCCCAGCATCGTCGTCGACAGGAGGGCGCTGATCCCGATGATCGCCGCCCGATGCTCGCGAGCCGCCTCCACGAACCGGGCGGGCATGACGTTGACGCCGAGGTCCACGACCTCGAAGTTCGCGCCTCGCCACATCATCGCCACGATGTTCTTGCCGATGTCGTGGATGTCGCCCTTGATCGAGCCGATGATCGCAGTGTGCTCGGGGTGGATGCCGGAGGCGGTCAGAATGGGCTCGAGGACGGCCATGGCCTCCTTCATGGCCCGGGCCGAGACGAGCATCTCCGGGACGAAGATCTGGCCGCTCTGGAAGCGTGCCCCCACGATGTCCATGGCCGCGGTCATGGCATCGAGCACCGCCTGGGGGTCGGCGCCGCCCTCGAGGGCTCCGCGCGTCTCGCCGGCGGCGGTCGCCTGGTCACCGCTCAGGATCGCCGAGGCGAGGCGCTCGTAGCCTGGCATGAACATGGCTCCTTTCGCGTGCCGCGCGGACGGCCGGAGCCCTGGCATGGGACGCACGTCGCCGCAGCCTCATTCAAGGCTCGTCGACGGCTGGTGCGACGGGCCGAATGGGCGCCAAAGGACGGGCCATCGGGATGAATTTCGCCCCGCGACACGAGGGCGACCGCCGCCAGCGGAAGCGAGGCTCCGACCGGGCCGTGCGACCCGATCGAAGCCTCGTGGAGGGAGGAGTAGCGGTTGAGGAACGATCAGCGGTCGCGGGCCTTTTGAGCCTGGCGCCGCGGGGCGAGGAAGGCGACCAGCGCCAGGGCCAAGATCGCGGCAATCGCGATCGCCGCACCCGGCCCGGAGGAGGGAGTACCAGGTGCCGCGATCGTGTCGGTCGGTGGCACCGTCGAGCCCGCGCCCGCTGCGACGGTCGAGGTGGGCGCGGCGCAGGTGCGCCGGGTGATCGTGTCGTTGATGAGCGTGACGTCGCCGTTCCGGGCGAGCGCCCGGCCGTCGACGGTGACCCCGTTGGCCATCGTGATCGAGGTCAGGGCCATGATCGTCCCGACGAAGGTCGAGCCCGAGCCCAGCGTCGCCGAACTCGTGACCTGCCAGAAGACGTTGCAGGCCTGGCCGCTGTTGATCACGCGGACCGTGCTCGAGGAGGCCGTCACGAGATCGGAGGTCGCCTGGAAGATCCAGACGGCATTGGGGTCGTTCTGGCCGTCGAGGGTGAGGGTCCCGGTCAGCCCGAGCGTCGCCCCGCCCGCGTTGTAGACGCCCGCGACGAGGGTCAGCCCGCCGAGCGTCGCGTGCGTGGCGGTCGCGGGGCGTCCCGCGGCATCCGTGTAGGCCGTCGCCAGGTCGCTCTTGGCCTGGA
>JACQEH010000182.1 GCA_016200675.1 Chloroflexota bacterium
CTGGGTCGCGCCGTAGCTCAGTGATTCGGCCGAGATCGGTGTGCCCAGGAGCGGCAGGAAGAGGAGGACGTGGAGCTGGGAGCGATCGAAGTTCCCGATCTCGCCGCCCGTCAGGACCGTGTTCACGAGGACGAGGATGGAGACGAAGGCGATCGCGAACGTCCACTGCCTGCGGACGAGATGGAACGGGATGCTCGCCGTCCGGTAATAGAGGATGCCGAGGGCGAACAGGATCGCAACGATCCGGATGTCCCAGAGCTGGATCACGGTCGCCGCGGCGGTCACGCCGACAACGAGCGGGACGCGGGGGTCGCGCCGTCCGAGCCACGACCCCCGGCCCAGGTAGCGCGGGGTGGAGATCACCTCGCCACCGAAGCGCCGGGCCTCAGCGGCCGAGCGACTCCTTCAGCGGTTCCCAGGCCACGGCCAGGATCGGCACGAGGATGACCGAGGCGATGAGATCCGGCACGAGCACCCAGAGGTAGCTGCCGGTCAGGGCGGTGTTGAAGTCGTTGCCGAAGACCCAGATGTCGGTGAAGACGAAGAGCATCCCGATCGCCGTCGAGAGGGCGGCGATGATCGCCGCACCGATGATCTTGTTGCCGCCCATACGGGCCAGCGAGCCCATGGCGAAGACGCCGGCCAGGAGGCCGACGAGGCCGTTGGCGATCGACCAGTTCCAGGCCGTGACCAGGCCGTAGCCACTGATCTGGTCGGCGATGGCGTTCCCGACGAGGCCGGTGAAGAGGCCGGCCACCGGTCCGAAGGCGTAGCCGAAGAACGGCACGATGGCGAACGCGGGCCGGACGGAGACGTTGTTGCTGCCGGGGATGACGATGCTGAAGATGGCGAGCACGCCGTACAGGGCCGCCCCGATCGCCGCGTAGACGATGGTGCGGGAGTCCACGCCCCACATGGAGCGCGACATGGACATGGATGTCATCCGATCCCTCCTTGGATGAGCTGAATCGCGATCGATGCGGTCAGCCAGCGCCGACGGTCGATCCTCCTTCCCCCGGGGCCTCCGCCCGCCCGGCCTCCATCAGGACCCGGGCGGCGAGTGTCTCGGCGTCGAGGAAGTCCCGGCCCGGGCGACGCCGTCGCGCATTGGCGCGCATGAGCGAGGTCGGGCGCAGGTTGCAGGCGATCCAGCGATCTTCGTCCTCGACGACGAGACCGGGCGGGCCGTCCGCGACGACCTGACCGTCCCTGAACAGCAGGATACGGTCAGCGTGCGTCAATGCAAGGTCCACGTCGTGGGTCACGAGGTAGATGGATTCGAGGCCCGGGATGGCCACGACCTCGCGCATGAACTGGCGCGCGGTCCGATGATCCTGGCCGGCGGACGGCTCGTCGAGGATGAGCGTCGGCGGCTGGAGCGAGAGGGCGATGGCCAGGGCGAGGCGCTTCTGCTGGCCGAATGACAGGGTCAGCGGGGGCCGCTCGAGGATGTCCTCGAGGTCCTCGAGCGAGGTCCGATGGAGGGCATCGAGGATGATCCCGTCGAACCCCGCCGGGTCCCGCCCGAGGTTCCGTGGCCCGAAGGTGAGCTCCTCACGAACGGTCCGGGCGAACAGCATCTGGCTGGGGCTCTGGAAGACGTAGCCGAACGTCGTCGCCAGCTGGGCGACCGTCCGCTCGATCACCGGCGTCCCGTCGACCCGGATCCGGCCGGCGCTCGGGGCGAGGAGGCGCATCGCGGTCCGAAAGAGGGTGGTCTTGCCCGAGCCGTTGGGGCCGAGGACGGCCACGATCTCGCGGCGGCCCAGTACGGCGTCGATCCCGCGGAGGACCTCGCGGTCGCCGAACCCGGCCTTGACACCCTCGAACTCGATGCGCGCGGCGTCGGCAGCGCCGCCCTCCGGTGTCGCGGGACTCGGCCGGCCCGGCCGGCCCGGCGGCGCTGGCATGCTCGCCATCAGGCCGGGATCGGCGCGGAAGCGGGCGAGGACGGCCTCGAAGGGCAGCTTCACGGCGTCCGGGTCCGCCACGGCCAGGAAGCCCTCGACGTCGCCAAGGAAGCGGGTCTCGCCCGCCTCGAGGTAGAGGACGCGGTCGGGCCGGAGGTCGAGGGCCTCCTCCACCCGGTGCTCGACGATGACGATGGCATGACCCTCGTCGGCCAGGGAACGGAGGATCCCCAGGAGGCGGGCCGCGGTCGCCGGATCGAGGTTGGCGAGGGGCTCGTCGACGACGTAGATCCGGGGCTCGAGCATGAGGATCCCGCCGACCGCCAGGAGCTGGCGCTCCCCGCCCGAGAGGGCCGCCGTCTCCCGGCCGAGCAGCGGCCGGATGCCCGCTCGATCGGCGACGTCGCCGATCCGCCGGCGGATCTCGACCCGGTCCGTGCCCAGGTTCTCCGGCCCGAACGCCAGCTCGGCCTCGACCGTGGCGCCGACGATCTGCTTGGCCGGGTCCTGGAGGACGGTGCCCACCAGCCGCGAGATGTCCCGCAGGCGCTGCTCGGTCGTCAGCGTCCCGCCGACCCGGACGCTGCCCCCGAACTCGCCCGGATAGGCATGGGGAATGAGCCCGTTGATGGC
>JACQEH010000029.1 GCA_016200675.1 Chloroflexota bacterium
CGACCGCCGCGGCGGTCGCCATCGCGGGCCTCGGAGGCCCGCCCGAGCTCGTGGCCGGCGTCGCGGCCGCCGGGTTCGCCCTCGCCCAGACGCTGTGGTCCATCGCGAACCGCCTTCAGTCCCCCGCCCCGGCCGGACCCGGCTCCGGCCCCGTCGGGGCGAGGGAGCGGCTTGCCCGCCAGCGCCGATCCGTCGGAGGGCTCGTGGTCCACGCTGGCGTCGCGCTGATGGCGCTGGCGATCGTCGCCACGGGCGTTGGTCGCCGCGAGCTCGTGGCCACGCTCGCCCCTGGCGACTCCGCCGTCCTTGGCTCGTACCGGGTCACGTTCACGGCGCTCCGTGAAGCAACCCGTCCGGATCGAACGGTTGTCATCGCCGAGGCGAGCGCGACGGGGCCGGGCGGTTCGCTCGCCCTGGACCCCAGCCTCAGCGCCTTTGCCACCTCGACCCAGGCCATCGCCACGCCGTCGATCTCGTCGAGCATCCTGGGCGATCTGTACGTCACCCTGATGGACGTCGACCGGAGCGCGGGCACGGCGACCCTCCGGATCGGGCTGCATCCGTTCATGTCGTGGCTGTGGTTCGGCGGCGGGATCGCGGCGCTCGGCGGAGTGGTGGCCGCCTGGCCGGCCCGGCGTCGGCCGATCCGAGGCCGGGCCCCGCTGGCCGCGGCGGCGGCGCCGCCCGCGATCGCGGGCCTGGGCGCCGACGAGTAGCCATGGGCACCCAGGTCGTCGGTCGGGCCATGCCCCTGGCGGGCCATCGGCGTCTCGCGCTGCTGCTCGGCACGATGGCTGGCGCCGCGATCTTCCTGGTGGCGCTCGGGGTCGGGTTCACCCGTGATCCGACGCTCGTCAGCTCCCCCCTGGTCGGCCGGCCCGCCCCTGCCTTCACCCTCGTCACGCTGACTGGGGAGACGATGGATCTTTCTCGCCTCAGGGGCCGCCCGGTCGTCCTCAACTTCTGGGCCTCGTGGTGCCTTCCCTGCCGGGACGAGGCACCGCTCCTGGTCGCCGCCGACACGGGCTACCGGAGTCAGGGGCTCCAGGTCGTGGGCGTCATCTACCAGGACAGCGCCGCGAACGCTCGCGCGTTCATGGCCCGGTACGGCCAGACCTACCCCGGCCTGCTCGACCCGGACGGACGGACGGCGCTGAACTACGGCGTGTTCGGCATCCCGGAGACGTTCTTCATCGACCGTGACGGGATCATCGTTACGAAGAAGACGGGCCAGCTCGACGCAGCCAGCCTCCGGACCGGCATCGAGGCCATCCTGAAGTGACACGACGTCGGCCGCTGAGACGATCGGACGTTCTGCTGCTGCTCGTGCCCGTCCTCATCGGAGCGGCCTTCGCCTGGAGCGCCCTCTCGTCGCGCCCGGTGTCGCTCGACGACCGCGTGCGCCGGCTCGAGTCAGAGATCCGCTGCCCGGTCTGTCAGGGCCTCTCGATCGCCGACTCGCCTGCCCTCACCGCGCAGCAGATGCGGGCGGTCGTCATCGATCAACTCGCCGCCGGAGCATCGGACGACGCCGTCCGAGCCTACTTCGTCGAGCGGTACGGGCGCTGGATCCTGCTCGTGCCGGCCGCGAGCGGACCTGGGGCCGCCCTGTGGCTCGCGCCCGCGCTCTTCGTCGTCGCCGGCGCGGGTCTCGTCGGCTTCCGGGCCCGAGCCCGGCGGCGGACGGCCGATGTGGGCCTACGGTCATCCCCGGACGGCCAGTTCGGCCGCCTCGGCTCGGCCCTCATCGCTGTTGCGATCCTTGGCGCGATTGCCGCACCGATCGCGGTCGCGGTCGGGCCACGCCTGGCCGGCCAGCAGATCAGTGGCACGGTCGGCGGGGTGCAGGCAAACCCGTCGATTGAGCTGCTCGAGGCGGCTCGGCGGGCGAATCCGAACGATTCCGCCACGCTGGTGGCCCTCGGTGATGCCTATCTCGCCGCGAATCGGGGCGACGCCGCGATCGATGCCTACGAGCAGGCGCTTCGGGCCGACCCGAACAACGTGCCGGCGCTCCTTCAGGTCGGAGTCATCCTGTTATCCGCAGGGAGGCCGGCAGACGCTGGACCCCTGTTCGACCGGGTGCTCGCCCAGAACCCCGACCAGCCCGACGCCCTCGTCTACCGCGGCCTGGCGCGCTTCCAGCTCGAGGGTCGGCTGACAGAGGCGGCCCGCGAGGACGTGGTCCGGTTCCTCGCCGTTGCGCCGTCGGACCCGCGTCGAGCGATGGTCGAGCAGCTCCTCGCGGGCGCGGCGCCGTCCCCTTCGCCATGACGCTCGCCGTCGCCTTCCTGGCCGGGCTCGTTTCATGCGTCTCGCCGTGCGTTCTGCCCGTCATCCCGGTGTTCGCGGGCTACGTCGCAGGCGGCGCTCCGCCGTGGGCGGTCGCGAGCGGCGCGCAAGCCGCCGGCCTGGCGGGCACAGCGACGTGGCGCGCGATCGGCTTTCTGGTCGGATTCCTTGGTGTCTTCGTCCTCCTGTGGGCGTCCCTCGGACTCGTCGGGTTCGCCCTGCTCCAGGCGGTCCCGGTCCTGCGCCAGGTCAGCGGCACGCTGATCATCGCCATGGGGCTGCTGATGATCGCCGGGCGCCACCCGATGCTCGGGCTCGCACGCTGGATCCACCCGGCGCGCACGGGCGCGCCGGTGCTCCTGGGCGCGGGCGTGGCCGTGGGCTGGACGCCATGCATCGGCCCGACGCTCGGGGCGATCCTGACCATGGCCGCCTCCGCCCCGTCTGCCGCCGTCGGCACCCTCCTCCTCCTGGCCTACGCGCTGGGGCTTGCGGTGCCCTTCCTGCTCGTACTCCTCGCGTACCGTCGGTTCGATCGTCTGGTGCGCTGGCTGGCCGCGCACCGCAGGGCGGTCGATGTGGTGACTGGCGGCCTCGTGACGGTCGTCGGCCTGCTCGTCTTCACCGGCGCCTTCGCTCGGCTGGCCGGGTTGTTCAATTTCGGGATCGTCTGAGCGACGAGGGCGCGGCTCGCCCTGGTCACCCCACTCATGTAGCGTACGAGAGAGAACGCCTTCCACTTCGAGAATCGCATGACCGACGCCACCCCCGGCCTCCTCCCGGACAGCTCACCGACTCCATCGGATCCGCGGCTCGTCCGCGCCTCGCGCATCCGCCGCATCGTGATCGTCAACAGCGCATTCGTCGTAATCGCGCTCGGGCTGTTCCTCGCGACTCGACCGCTCGGCGGCGGCGCAGCGCGGCCGACTGTCGATCCTGCTGCGAGCTTCTACGTTCTGGGCAGCGAGCTGGGCGGCCTCGATGTCGGCAAGCCGGCACCCGACTTCGTGGGACGGCCAAGCGGCCAGAGCGTCCGCCTCACCGACCTCGATGGGCAGCCGGTTGTGCTCGCCGAACTGCGCGGTCGCCCGGTCTGGGTCGTCTTCTGGGCGACCTGGTGCCCGCCCTGCCAGCGAGAGACGCCCGACCTCCGCGCAACGTACGAGGCCCACAAGCAGGACGGCCTGGTCCTCGTCGCCATCGACATCCAGGAACCAGCCGACGTCGTCGAGCAGTACGTGCGGAAGTTCGGATTGACGTACCGCATCGGACTGGACGAGACCGGCGCGATCAGCGAGGCGTACGGCGTCTTCGGGCTCCCGACCCATTACTTCATCGACCGCCAGGGCGTGATCAGAGACCGGAACTTCGGGCCACTCACCCGGGCGCAGATGGAACAGCGGGTCGCCGCCCTCCTGGGCCGCTGACCTGATGGCCAGCCTGTCCGGCGACGTCCCGGTCGTGGCCCGGTCGGTGATCCTCGCGGTCCGTCGCCCGCTGGGGTGCCTCGCACGAACATTCGACGGGCGCGCCGGGATCTTCGCACCCGGCGGGGCGCGGCTTTCGGGCGTGAGACCATGACGATCGAGAGCGTGGGGGTCGGCCGACCCGCAGTTCGGCGGCGCGGCCGCGACGAGCGGGTGGTCCTTCGCGCCTGGTACGCGTTCGCCTCGGCCCGCACGGCGAACGTCCTCCTTGGACTGGTCATCGTCGCCGGCATCCTCTCGATTCTGATCGGGCAATTCGGGACGTCGACCCTGGCCGATCCCAACCTCTACGCGGCGGCCGTCCAGCGAGCGGCCGACCGCTACGGTCAGCCGCTCGCTTCGATCTTCGTGCGCCTCGACCTGTATCGGATCTTCACGTCCTGGTGGTTCACCCTGCTCGTCGGCCTGTTCTCGGCGAGCCTCCTTGGCAACACGCTGGGGCGGCTGCCACGCGTCATCCGCGACATCCGGACGCCGCCGGTCCGGCGCGCTCGGGCCTTCTTTCGCTCCTCAGTGCCGGCGCGGACCGGTCCGCTCGAGGGCCTGGACGGTCGGGCGCTGCCGGAGCTGCTCCAGCGGTCGGGCTACCGCGTTCGCACCGAGCGAGCCGGCGACGTGACCCACCTGCTCGCGGAGCGCCACCGCCTGTCGCCGCTCGCTTCGCTCGTCAGCCACGCAGCGCTCGCCCTCTTCGTGCTCGGCATGGGCATCGTGACGCCGCGCTTCGGTTACGAGACCGCGCTGAAGGTCCCGATCGGCGAGGGCCGCCCGACGGGCTTCCCGACGGATCCGCAGACGGTCCTCGTACGGAACGAGGCGTTCCTTGCAACCTTCGATCCAGCGGGGAGGCCGCTCGAGTTCCGGACCACCCTGAGCATCTACCGACAGGGCCGCCAGATCGCACGCAAGGAGATCACCGTCAATGACCCGCTCTCGGTGGACGGCTGGGCATTCCACGAGAATTTCTTCGGACCGGCCGTGGACCTGGACGTCCGCGACTCCCAAGGCCAGATCCTCTACTCGGGCGCGGTCCTGCTGGATGGTCAGCTCGGCGGCAAGCCGGAGGGTCGCCTGGCCGTGCCCGGCTCGGACACCTCGCTCGAGCTGCTCCTCGCGAAGGGCGCGGGCGGGGTGGCTCAGCTCACCGTCATCGGCGTCCGCCCGCCGGTCATCGCCAGCGATCCTCCCGAGATCGTGTTCGGCGCCGTCCTCGGAACGGGCGGCGGATACCGGGTTCCCGACGGCACGATCGGGATCGAATTCACCCGCCCGAGCAGCTACATCGGGGTGATCGCCAAGCGGGATCCGGGCCAGGGCATGATCTGGCTTGGTGCCGTCCTGCTTGTCGCCGGTGTGACCATCAGCCTCCTCGCCCCGCGACGACGGGTGTGGGCCCGCTTCGACGCGACCACGGTGCGGCTGGCGGTCGTCGGTGGAGATCCATTCGCCGAAGAGGAATGCGCACGAGTGGTCGGATCGTTGCCCGGCCGATCGGAGGCCGCTTCGCCGGCCCGGACTGCATCCCTCGGCCCGGCCGATGGACCTGCCCGACCGGCGGGCGGGTAGGCGTCATGCCGCTCGTCGCCCTCCTGCCATTCTTCTCGACGCTCGCTGGCGGCATCGCCGCCCTGCGACTCCGACACCGCCTGCATGCCTTCATGGCCCTTGCCGCGGGTGTCGTCGTGGCGACCGCCGTGGTCGACCTGCTGCCCGAGGCCCACGAGCTCGTCGGCCCCGACTCCGCGCTCCAGGTGGGGGCTGGCGCGCTCATCGGGTTCATCGCGTTCAGCCTGATCGAGGCGTTCATCCATCAGACCAGCTTCGAGCACGCCAATCACGGGAGCCGACCGGCCGAGATCCCGGCGCCCGCAACCACCCGGACGTTCCTGGCCCTCCTGCCGCCACTGAGCCTGATCCTCCACAGCACCCTCGACGGGCTCGCGATCGGCTTCGGGTTCCAGGCCGGCTCCGCCGTCGGCCTGGTCGTCCTGCTGGCCGTCCTCGCTCACGATTTCGCCGACGGGATGAACGTCGTGACCCTCGCCATCGAGGCGGCGCGCGGCGAGCGGCTCGCTGTCGGCCTCCTCATCCTCGACGCGCTCGCTCCGCCGGCCGGAGCAGCCCTGAGCCTGCTCGTCTCGATCTCGCCTGCGGCGCTCGGGCTGCTCTTGGCCTGGTTCGCGGGCGTGTTCCTGGCGGTGGGTGCCGGCCACCTCTTGCCCGAGGCACAGCACCGCGACCCACGACGGGGACCTGCCCTGGTCGCGCTCTCCGGCGTCGGGGCCGCCATCGTCGTCCTCGTGCGCGCGATCGCCGGGTAGGAGCGACGGTCGATTCCTCAGGCGCCCAGCGGCCCGCTCCGGCCGAGCCCGTCGGTCGCGAGGTCCGCCGCCCTGCGCGTCGGACACGAAGCCATCCCGATCACTGATTAGCCTCGGCGACCTCGCAGATCCCCGGGTCGACCGGGGGTCGGGCTGCTGCGGCACGCTCCGCATCGAGCTGCGCCTTCACGTCCGGAAATGCGTCGTTGAGACAGCAGGAGCAGTTCTCGTACCAGCGCCGCATCCCCTCGTCGATGACCGGCGCGAGCGTCAGCGTTTGGCCCGTCGCCGGTCCGCCGCCGGACATCGGAACGCCTTCCGCTGTCAGGGCGGCATAGCCGCCAGGGTCCGCGGCGAAGGCCTGCCTGCAACCGCTCCCGCAGAACGCGTACGTCCGGCCGTCGAGCTCAATCGTGAGGCCGTTCGTCTCCGCGGCGGTGACGTCGACGGTCATGCCGCAGACGGGGTCGATGACGCTGGCCGGCTTCATGGACATGCAAACCCTCCGAACATCGTGCCCTGGACAGGCGAGTGGGTGGTCGGCGCCGATCAGGCGCTCGCTGGGACCGCCGTCGGGCGATTGGATGCCGCCGACCGACCGATCGCCGGCGGGCTGAAGCGGCGCAGACGCAACGCATTGGACACCACCGTCACCGATGACAGGGCCATCGCAGCGGCCGCGAAGATCGGGTCCAGCAGCCAGCCGGTGAACGGGTAGAAGGCCCCGGCCGCCAACGGGATCAGGGCGACGTTGTAGGCGAACGCCCAGAACAGGTTCTGCTTGATGTTCCGCATCGTGGCGCGTGACAGGGCAAACGCCGTTACCAGCGCCCGCAGGTCGCCACTCATGAGCGTCACCGAGCCCGACTCGATGGCGACATCGGTGCCGGTGCCGATCGCAACGCCGACGTCGGCCTGGGCGAGGGCCGGCGCGTCGTTGATCCCGTCGCCGACCATGGCCACGAGCTTGCCCTCCGCCTGGAGCTTGCGGACCTGCGCCGCCTTCTCATCGGGCCGGACGTCGGCCAGCACGCGGTCGACGCCGGCCTGGCGGGCGATGGCGCGCGCCGTGGTCTCGTTGTCGCCCGTCAGCATCACCACCTCGAGGCCGCGTCGGTGGAGCTCGGCGACGGCCTCGACCGAACCGGCCTTGAGCGTGTCGGCGATGGCGATCACTCCTGCGACTCGACCATCGATGGCCGCGAATACGGGCGTCTTGCCGCTCGCCGCGAGCTCCTCGGCAACGGACTGCAGCCCGCCGATCTCGACACCTTTCGCGACGAGGAACGCCCCGCGGCCGACGAGGATCGCGTGGCCGCCGACCGTTGCGTCGATCCCCTGGCCAGCGGTCGCCTCGAATGCACTGGTGTCGCGAAGCTCGAGTGAGCGCTCGTCGCGGGCAAAGCGAACGATCGCCTCGCCCAACGGGTGTTCCGATCCACGCTCCGCGGACGCCGCGAGCCCAAGGAGCTCCTCCTCGCCCGGTGCCCCATCTGCCCGGACCACGTCGGTGACGCGCGGCTTGCCTTCGGTGAGGGTGCCCGTCTTGTCGACGACGACCGCGCGGACGTTGTGAAGCCGCTCGAGCGCCTCGGCGTTCCGGAACAGGATGCCGTTCTCGGCGCCCTTGCCGGTTCCGACCATGATCGAGGTCGGCGTCGCGAGCCCCAGCGCGCAGGGGCAGGCGATGATCAGGACGGCGACCATGTTGAGGAGAGCGAGATTGAATGCCGGCGCCGGCCCGAGGACGAACCAGGCGACGAAGGTCAGGGCGGCGATCCCGAGCACCGCCGGCACGAAGTAGCCGGTCACGACATCCGCCAGGCGCTGGATCGGCGCCTTCGAGCCCTGGGCCTCCTGGACGAGCCGGACGATCTGGGCAAGGACGGTGTCTCGCCCGACGCGGGTCGCCTCGAAGCGGAACGCCCCCGACGTGTTCAGGGTGCCGCCGATCACCTCATCGCCCGGCTCCTTCGTCGTCGGAATCGATTCCCCGGTGATCATGCTCTCGTCAACGGCGGAGCGGCCATCACGGACGATCCCGTCGACCGGCACCTTCTCGCCGGGCCGGACGAACACGATGTCGCCACGGACGACCTCTTCGATCGGGATGTCGAGCTCGGCGTCTTGCCGAATGACGCGGGCGGTGCGCGGCGAGAGGCCGATCAGCTTCTTGATCGCGTCGGACGTGTGGCTCCGGGCCCGGGCCTCGAGGAACCGGCCCAGGAGGATCAGGGTCACGATCGCTGCAGCCGTGTCGAAGTAGAGCGGCAGCTGCGGACCGGTCGCGACGCCGGCCGCGCGGAAGAAGTCGCGAAACAGGATCGCGGCGAGGCTGTAGAAGTAGGCGGCCGACGTGCCGACAGCGATCAGCGTGTTCATGTCCGTCGCGCGATGACGGAGCACCTTCCAGGCGCCCTTGTAGAAGGGCCACCCGGCATAGAACTGTACGGGCGTGGCGAACGCGAGCTGCAGCCATGGGTTCATCAGGAACGCGGGCAGGAACGGAGCGACCGTCATCGACGCGAGCCCGAGCAGCAGTGGCACGGTCAGGACGGCGCCCACGATCAGTCGCCGCCGCGTGTCGGCGAGGTGACGCTGCTGGAAGCTCGTCTCCGGTGCGCCCGCCGCCTCGCGACGGGTGGTCGGTGACGTGACCGGCTCGGACGCAAGGCCCGCGGCTGGTTCGGCCGTCGTCGGCGCGGCATCAATGAGGAGCTTTGCCTCGTAGCCGGCCGCCTCGACGGCGGCGATGAGCTGGTCGGTGGTCACCCCCGGCCCCGCGACGACCGACGCTCGCTCCGTCGCAAGATTGACATTCGCCTCGACGACCCCATCAACCTTCCGCAGGTAACGCTCGATTCGGTTCACACACGACGCACAGGTCATGCCCTCGATGTCGAGCGCAACGGCGCGGGGGGCTGAAAGGCCGCCCTCGGGGGCATGGAATCCGATCTCCACCGCTCGTGGGCCGGGACCCGACACCTCGGCCCGGTCGATGCGAGCTTCGTAGCCCGCGGCCTCGACCGCGGCGCGCAGCCCGTCCAGGTCGACGACCGACGGGTCAAAGCGGACGGATGCGGTCTCCGTGGCCAGGTTGACATTCGCCTCGACGACGCCTTCGGCCTTCCGCAGGTAGCGTTCGATCCGATTCACGCAGGATGCGCACGTCATCCCTTCGACGGGGAAGCGGACGCCGCTGGCCGGAGGAGTCTCAGTCGTCATCGAGCCGGCTCACATCGACGGGACGTAGCTGGGGTCGAGATAGCGCTCGGGATCCTCGTCGAACTCGAGCTTGCAACCTTTGCCACAGAAGAAGTAGTCGACGCCCTTGTACGAGCTGTTCAATCCCTTCGCCCGGGCCGACTCGGGCTCAACCGTCATCCCGCAGACAGGATCGAGGGCCTGGCCGGCAAGGTTGTGCGCCGCCTCTCCGTGCTCGTGATGGTCGCCCTCGGCTGATGGTCCGTGAACGCTCGGCCCGACCAGCCATGCGGCCTCGAGTCGCTCGCCCCACGGTGAGTCGAAGACCTGCAACTCCGGCCGGAAGCCTGCGCGTGGCGAGAGCGTGGCCGAGGCGCCCGGCCCAACGGCGAAATGATTGCCGCAGCAGCAACCTTCTTCGACGACGTCACTGCGCCGGGCATATTCGACGCTCGGACGGCAGCCGCACGGACACGCATAGCCGGCCCGGACGAGGTCGGGCGTCGCTTCGAGAACGGTCAGCTGCATCTCGGAACCTCTAGAAGGAAGGACATACTCCTAGGGAGTATATCATCGAGGGCGGCCCGGCGCGATGTCGCTTCTCGATGTCGCTCAGCCCGGGTCTCGGATCAGGCGCGGTGCCGGCCCATCACCCGTCTCGCCTGCGCAGCGGGCACAGCCGCGCGCCCGCATCCTGAGCCGCCAGGCGAGCGTGCCGGCGAGCAGCGCGACTGATGCGGCGCCGATGAGCGGCTGCAACGGCGCAAAGACGTTGAGCGCGCCGGACACGCCGAGCGCCAGGACAACGATCTTGTTGCAGATCGGACAGCCGATCGCGAGGTACGCGGCTACTCCGCCGAGGGTCGCGCGGCCGGCGCCGACGCCCGCGTGAATGTCCGTGGCGGCGGCCCCACCCTTCGCGAGGTACGTCGCCAGGAGCAGCCCCACGAGCGGCGCCGACGCGAGCCACACCGCGATGTTGAACGGCTCGGTCGGTGTCATCCGGATGAAGAGCGGGTTGGGGATGACGGCCGAGGGCACGCCGAGCAGGATGAGCGCCACGATCGTCCCGCCGATCGCGGCGATCCAGAAGCGTCGATCCATGGTCGCCACGAGTCGCTCGAAAGCTTCTGTCACTACGCACCCCTGAGGTGGCGGCAATCCTACGACATCGCTCTCGTTCCCCGTGCCTCCGGGGAGTTCTTGGCCCAGCCGGACCCGACAATCGCGCCACGAGCGCCCGGGCGCGCTTGGGCGTCGGCAAGGTGCTCTACGAGCGCTCGTGGATCGACGGCCGCCAGGAGCGGCGACTCGCCCATGCGGGCCTCGTCACGGGACGCCGGCGAGCTGGGTTCCGGAGGACGCTCCGAGGAAGCGAGGCCGATCGACCTTGACCAAGTCTTGATGCAAACCGGCACTCGGGGTTGAGGTGGGCGGCGCACGCTCCTGGACGCAGGGCGGAGGCACTGCCCGAATCGGCACAGGAGAGACTCGAATGATGGGATATGGATTCGACGGCGGGTCGTTCGGATGGATCTGGATGCTCGGCGGCCTGCTCGTGATGGTCGGCTTCGTGGTTCTGATCGTGTGGGCCGTGAGTGCCGTGAGCCGCGGTGGTGCGAGCCGCGAACCCGAACGACCGACGGCACTCGACATCCTGCGCGAACGGCACGCTCGAGGAGAGATCACCGAGCAGGAGTTCGAGCAAGCCAAGAAGACCCTGGGGTACTGATCGTGGCCGAGCGTCGCGTTGCCGGTCTGGGGATCGGTCTGATTGCAGCGGGAATCCTCCTCCTCGCAGCCGCGGCCGTACTGGGCGCGGGGTCGCTCCCCGGGCGGCCGGCGACGTGGGGCTTGGGCCCCGGCGGCATGATGGGCTTCGGTGGGGCAATCGGCGGATCACCCCCCGATCCGGGTTCGCCCGGCTTCATCGCGGGGTCGCCCTCCGCGCCGCGCATCGTGCGCATCGTCGCGAGTGGCAGCCTCCGGTTCGCTCCCGATGTCGTGACCGTCAAGCAGGGCGAAACGATTACCTTCGAGGTCACGTCGATGGGGATGGCCAGCCACGAGTTCATGGTCGGGCCCGCGGCCGACGTGGCGGCGGACGTGGCCGGCACTCCCGAGGTCGCGACATCGCGATGATGCAGACGAAGTCCCTGACGTACACGTTCGCCGGGCCTGGTCCGTTCGCGTTCGCCTGTCACGCCCCCGGCCATTTCGAGGCCGGAATGGCTGGCACGATCGCCGTCATCCCTTGACGCCTCGACGACCTGGCTCACCCGACTTTCACGACCCGCAGCCCGTTGGCCACCGCGAGCAGCTCGCTCGCCTCGTGGGCGGTGACCGCCAGGGCAACCGTGAAGACTCCCGCCGTGGCACCCGGGATGAGGACTGCGAGCACGGCCAGCGAGAACGCGACATTCTGGCGGGAGATGGACCTGGCACGCCGCCCGAGCCGGAGCGCGAATGCCGCCTTCTCCAGGTCGTCGGCCATGAGCGCGACGTCGGCCGCCTCGATCGCGGCGTCCGTCCCGGCGGTGCCCATCGCGATCCCGACCGTGGCGGCCGCCAACGCCGGAGCATCGTTCACCCCGTCGCCGATCATCGCAACCGCACCGTGCTCGCGTTCGAGCTGCTTGACCGCGGCGACCTTGTCCTCCGGCTTCAAGCCGGCCCGGACATCGTCGATCCCGAGCTCTCCGGCGATCGCCGCCGCGGTCCGCGGATGGTCGCCGCTGAGCATCACAACCCGCTCGACACCGAGCCGGTGGAACGCCTCGATCGCCGCCTTCGCGTTCGGGCGGACCTGATCGCGGAGCGCGAGTAGGCCGAGGATCCGCGCCTTCGCCGCCGGGAGGCGCCCTCCCTGGCCGACGAGGACGACCGTCTTGCCCGCCTCGCGGAGTTCCTCGATGAGGGTCGCCACCGGCGCGGCGGGCACCACGCCGAGCTCGGCGAACAGGTCCTGGCTCCCGACGAGGACCTCGTGCCCCTCGACCCGGGCCCGGGCGCCGGCGCCGGTGAGCGCCGCGAAGTCGGTGACCTCGGCTGGCCGGATGCCACGCTGCTCGGCGGCCGCAACGATCGCCCGTGCGAGCGGGTGCTCGGAGAAGTGCTCCACGGAGGCGGCGAGCTCGAGCAGGCGGGCCGGCTCAATGCCGTCGATCGGCACGATGTCAGTCACCTCGGGACGGCCGAAGGTGAGCGTTCCGGTCTTGTCGAGGGCGATGACCCGGACGAGCCCGAGGTTCTCGAGGTCCATCCCGCCCTTGATGAGGACGCCGCGTCGCCCGCCGCTGCCGATGCCCGCGGCCATCGCGACTGGGGTCGACATGACGAGCGCACAGGGCGCGCCAGCGACGACAAGGGTGATCGCCCGGGTGAGCCACGTCTCCGGCTGGCCGCCGAGCGCGATCGGTACGATGGCGAGGGCGGCCGCGCCCAGGAGGAGTGTCGGGCTGTAGCGGCGGCTGAAACGCTCGATGAAGCGCTGTGACCGACCCTTCTGCTCCTGCGCTTCCTCCACGAGATGGATGATCGCCGAGAGGGTGTTCTCGGCAAACGCCGTCGTCGCCTCGATCTCGAGCGCCCCCTGCCGGTTGATCGTGCCCGCGAAGACCTTGTCGCCGGGGCCTTTGTCGACCGGCACGCTCTCACCGGTTACCGGCGACTCGTCAAGGCTCGTCCGCCCGGTCCGGATGACGCCGTCGGTGGCGAGACCCTCGCCGGGGCGAACAACGAAGACGTCCCCCGGGACGAGCTCGGTCGCAGGCACCGTCACCTCTGCCCCGTCCCGCAGCACCCGCGCCTCCTTCGGAGCCAGATCAAGCAGGGCGCGGATTGCCGAGCGAGTCCGGGCGAAGGTGAGCGACTCGACGGCCTCGGCCGAGCCGTAGAGAAAGACGAGGAACGCTGCCTCCTCCCATGCTCCGAGAGCGGCCGCCCCGATGGTGGCGACCGCCATCAGGACCTCGATGCCGATCTCCCGCTCTGCGACGAGCTCTTCGAGGCCCTCGCGGGCCCACCAGTACCCTCCGAACGGCATCGCGGCGACGTACAGGGCGATCGCGACGTCGCGCGGCAGAGCCCAGGTCGCCTGGCCGAGGGCTCCGGAGGCGAGCAGGAAACCCGAGACGACGGCTCCGACGATCGGCGGATAGGTCCACCACGATCCTCGCCAGGACCCGGATGGTTCATCGCGCTGGTCGCTCACGTCGTCCTCGTTCTGTCGTTTCATGATAGAGTGAAATGATGACAGGTTCGGACGCCCCGGTCACGGTCGGACGAGCCGACGCGCCGGATCAGAGAATTGACGCGCCCCCGGAAGGGCCGCGGGTGAAGCCGCTCGAGGTGCCCCAGGCGCGCCTCGCCGCAAAGCTCTATCGGGGCCTGGCCGACCCCGCCCGCTTCGGGCTCCTCGTGGCGCTGCGCGACGGTCCGCAGGCGGCCGGGGATCTCGCGAAACGCACCGGCCTCAGCCCGTCGCGCGCCTCCAACCACCTGCTCTGCCTGCTCGAATGTGGCCTCGTTCGGGTCGAGCCCGAGGGCCGCCGGAACGTCTACCGACTGGCCGACCCGGCGGTCGAGTGCGTGCTCGACTCGAGCCGCGCCCTCCTCGCGCAGGTCGGCCCACGCATCGAGGCCTGTCTCAACTACGGGACGCCGGCGCGACGCAATCTACGGCCACTCAGCGGTCGGGAAGCTGTCGTGATGCGGGGGGGCTTGATCGATCCATAGGCGGATCGTGGCGTCAGCTGGCCTCAGTGCGGTCAGGCGTGGCCAACCTCCTCGAGTCGGCGCCGATCTGCAGTCTCGATCTGGAACGTGCTGTGCTCGATGTCGAAGAAGCCCGACAGGCATTCGCACAGGTGGTCGAGCACGGTGGCAGGCTCCGCGTCGGGCGCCACGATGACATGCGCCGACACGACGTTCATACCCGAAGTGATGGTCCAGACATGGAGGTCGTGACACTCGATGACGCCCGGCGCCTCGAGGATGTGCGAGCGGACGAGGGCCATGTCGAGGCCCTTGGGGGTTGCCTCCAGAAGCACGTCAACGGCATCGCGGAGCAGGCGCCACGTTCGCGGGAAGATGAGGACCCCGATGACCATCGAGGCGATCGCATCGGCCGCACCGAACCCGGTCAGGACGATCACCAGCCCGGCCACGATGACCGCGGCCGAGCCGGCGAAGTCGCTGAGGACCTCGAGGAAGGCGCCGCGAGCGTTGAGGCTGGCGACCTGCGCGTCCCGGAGGAGCCACAACGAGGCACCGTTGCCGGCCAGGCCGACGAGGGCGACGGCGATCATCAGCCCGGAGGCCACCTCGGGCGGTTGGGCCAGCCGGCGCACCGCCTCGAAGAAGATGAAGGCCCCGACTCCGAAGAGGAGCAGGGCGTTCACGATTGCCGCGAGGATCTCGAGTCGCTGGTAGCCGAACGTACGCTCTACGCTTGCCGGTCGAGAGCCGATCCAGATCGCCAGGAGGGCGAGCCCGATGCCGGCGACGTCCGTCAGCAGGTGCCCGGCGTCGGCCAGGAGCGCGAGACTGTTCGCCGCGAAGCCGCCGATCGCCTCCACCGCGAAAATCGCCAGCGTCAGCCCGAAAACCACCGCAAGACGACCGCGGTTCGCCGCCGCCGCACTGCCGACGTTGGACATCAGGCGGACTGGCTGGCAGGTTCGGCCGTGCGCGTGAGGGCGTCCGCAAGAACGTGGCGGACGCGCTCATCGGCAAGCGAGTAGAAGCCGATCCGGCCTGCCTTGCGCCGCCTCACCGCGCCGCGCTCGCGGAGCAGCCGCAGTTGATGACTCAGGGCTGACACGGAGAGATCGAGCACGAAGGCGAGATCGCATACACAGAGTTCCGGCGCGAGCGCGAGGGCGTCAAGGATCCGGACCCTGGTCGGGTCGGCCAGGGTATCGAACCAGGCGGCGGTCGCCTGGGCCGCGGGCCCGGACAGTTGCCGACCGATCAGTGGTCGGACAGCGTCGGGGTGCAGGCAGGCGATGTCGCAGGAATCGTTCGTCCACGCTTGAGCCATCGCTCAACTATAGCCCTTGTCCGGACCACACCCTCCGCGAACCGCGCCCTCGCCCCGAACCGAGCGTCGGCCGGGGCGCCGCTATTCGTGGTCCTGGAAGGGGTCGGCGCGGCGCTCGTCCTCGTCATCCGGTCGGGTGCGACGCAGCCGTCGGCGAGACCGCCGTTCAGCGGCGAACCAGGGCACTCGTGGTGACCAGGACCGCCGTTGCGCCGACGATGGCCCACAGCACCGGGACTCCCGCCAGCCGGACCAGCGGCGGCAGCCCGAGCAATCCCACCGCGGCGAGCGCGAGCAGGGATCCGGCCAGGCCGGCGGGGAAGACCCAGCCGGCGCGCACCCGCTCGCCCGCGATTGCCTGCCCGGCCAGGCCGGCGGCGAGGATGACTCCGACGAGGGCCAGGGCGCTGGCCAGCAGGCCCCAGACGATCCCCACGAGCAGGAGCCCGGCAAGGATCGCGAGCGCAAGGGTCCCGGCCCCGCGATCCACGGGTCAGCCCGGCACGAGACCGTCCACGCCCATCACGACGCGGACGTCATCGAAATCGGAATCGGCCGCGGGCAAGACGATGTCCGAGCCGCCGAGGTAGTCCGGACCCCGAGCGACGCCGTGCCGACGGACATAGGCCACCAGTTCGGCAAAGTCGGTCTCGAAGCCGGGCCGATCGCCGGCCTCGAGGGCCCGCGTGAGCCGCCCATCGAGCTCGTTGAGTCGCGAGAGCTCACGGTCAGCGAGGTGATATTGACCTTCACCAAGGATCCGCACGATCATCGGGTGGAACCTCCGACCGCGGGGGCGGCGGTCCCCACTCGATGCTTGAGGGCAGCCAGCTCGGCCTCGACGGAGGCGCTCCGCGAGGTCCGCTCCAGTTCCGCCTGGATCGGGTCGGACGCCGCCGAGACGTCGCTCAGCGCGCCCTGCTGGACCAGCTCGTCGATCGCGCCCGCCCGGGCCTGCATCTCCTGGGTCTTCGCCGTGGCCCGGTCGACCGCCAGCCCAACGTCGGCCATCTCTTCGGACACGCCGGTGAACGCCTCGCCCATCTTGACCTCGGCTTCGGATGCCGAGTACTGCGCCTTGATGACCTCCTTCTGGTTGCGGAAGGCCTCGATCTTCGCGGCCAGGCGCGCCTCGGCCGCTGTCAGCTTGTCCTGCTGGGCCTGGACGTCGGTGATCTGCTGCTCGAGCCCGGCCTGCTGGCCGGCCAGGAGCTGCTTGCGCTCGAGAGCGGCGCGGGCGAGGTCCTCGCGGCCGGCGGCGAGCGCCTGCTGTGCCTGACCGTCTGCTGCCTTGATGCCCGTGTCGAGCTGGGCGGCCTGGAGCTGGAGCCGGCGCTTGGCCGTCGTCACCTCGATCAGCCCGCGCTGGACCTGCTGGAGCATGTCGCGTTGCTTCTCGTACGAGAGATCGAGGGTCTCGCGCGGGTCCTCGGCGGCGCCGACGAGCGCGTTGAGCTTCGCCTCGACGATGGTCCTGGTTCGGTTGAAGAGTCCCATGTGAGATGCCTCCGTAGGGTTGATGTTCAGCAGCCGTCGCGCTCGCCGGCGGCGTTGTCGCCGCCGGAGCCGCGGCCGGCCTTGTGATCGCTCGCCGTGTCCTGACCGGGACCCGCAGGCGCACGTTCGTGTTGATCTGCCGTTGCGCTGCGGCTTGCACCCGCACTGGCCGGCCGCGCGGGCGGCGTGCCGTCGAGGGGCATGGCCCACATGGGGTACCAGCGGGCCTGGTCGGGCTCGACCCGGAGCTCGCGGCCGAGAGCGGCCGCAAGCTGCAGCTCGTGCGCCGTGTCGCGGGTGGCGCCGTCCGGTTGCGGCACGAACGGATAGAAGGCCGCCCGCTTGAAGTTGTAGAGCCAGAAGACGTGCTTGGCACTGCCGTCGGCGAAGCCGAAGACGGCCGCGAGGACCTGGTCGCCGAAGCCCGCGTCGCGCAGCTGGATGCTCACGCTGTAGGCGGTCGAGACGAGATCGGCGATCGAATCGTCGGCGATGACGACCCAGCGGTAACCGTAGGCGTCGCTCCGCTCGGTGATCGTCGCGCCGGTCTCACGGCCGGCGATCTCGAGGAGGCCTGCCAGCTCCGCCTCCGCGCGGCGGTACGCCTCCGAGTCGATCGGCCGGATGACGAGGCCGGCCTGGCCGGCCGGGACGAGTCCGAGCTCGGCCTGCAGCGTGACCGACGCGGTCGACAGGGCGATGATCTGGTCGTCGCGGGAGGGCGGCCGGCGCGTCCCGCCGAAGAGGGTGCCGAGGAGGCTCATTCCGCGAGCTCCTGCGCCTCGAGCCGACGGAGCTGGGCCAGTCGATCCTCGAGCGATGGATGGGTGGCCAGCAGCCCGATGAGCGATCGGCGGCTGAAGGCCGGCACCAGCATGAGCGCGCTTGCGGGCTCGACCGTACGCAGGTCCGCGTCGGGAATGCGCTCCATCGCCCCGCTGATCTTCACGAGCGCCGAGGCGAGCTGCGACGGAGCCCCGGTCATGATGGCCGAGCCGCGATCCGCGGCCAGCTCCCGATAGCGCGACAGGGCCCGGATCAGGAGGAAACTGACCAGCCAGACCACGAGCGACACGAGGTAGACGACGATGACGCTCGGCCGGCCCCCGCCCTCGCGGTCGTCACGCGCGCCGAGCCCCAGCCAGAAACCCATCTGGACGATGAACGAGGCGACCGTCGCGAAGACGGCGGCCATGGTCAGGACAGCAGCGTCGCGGTGGCGCACATGGGACAGCTCGTGGGCGAGGACGGCATCGAGCTCGGCGCCGTCGAGACGGCGCAGGATCCCCGTCGTGACCGCGACCACGGAGTGCGACGGGTCGCGGCCGGTGGCCAGCGCGTTCGGCGCGTCGCTCTCGATGATCGCGACCTTCGGGATCGGCAGGTCGAATTGGGCGGCAAGGCGCTCGATTCGGTCCACAAGTTCGGGCGCCTCGGCCCGGCTGACCTGACGAGCGCCCGTGGCCGCGAGCACCAGCCGGTCGGAGTAGAAGTACTGGGCGATCGCCAGCCCGGCCACCACGATGGCGATGATGAAGACACTGCCGCCCGCCGCCCACAGGACGGTCACGAAGACCGCGTAGACCGCGGCGAGCAGGAGGATCGTCAGCCCGATCCGGGCCGACAGCCCCGGATCGGCCGGGAGGGTGCGGGCGGAACGCCCGAATGCGACGTGGGTCATGGCGGCATGTTCGCGGCCCGACCTGAGGCAGGGATGAGGACGAGCTAAGCGCCTCCGGAGGTAAGCGATGCAGCATCTTCGAGCGGGCCGACATGCGCGCCCGAGGCTGCGAGCCGCTCCACACAGCGGGGAGCGGGAGCCCGTGGCATCGAGAGGGAGCCTGTGGCCGTCTGGACCACGGCATATACAATCCCGACGAGGCCACCCGGACCATCCCCGAGGAGAGGTGGCAACGGCATGAAACCAGTCGGCCAACCCGAGCATCGGGCACCTGATAGAACCACGGCGGTCCTGACGAGGATCACGGTGATGGCTGCGATCGCCCTCGTCCTGGCTGCGTGCGGCCCGGTCTCCCCAATCAGTCCTGCCGCACCGGCTGCCCCCACGCCAACCCCGGCGACCTCACCGAGCGCCACCGAGGCAAGCCGGGCGACGCCGGAGGCATGGACGGCGCTCGAAACGCCCCTCCGCTGGCCGACGGTCGCCGCTGGGCAGCCCTGTCCACGCGCGAAGGGTCGGATCGTCAGTCCCGCCTTCGGGGAAGCCCTGGGAGAAGGCCCCGTCTACCAAGTTCGCAGCTGGCCAAGGAATCCCCGCGACCGAGTTTCGGCTCGATCAAGCGACGGCGACCAGCGAGGGTCAGGAGCAGGGGTGGCGGAATTGGCCGTCCTCTACCTACGTCCCGTCGCCGGGTTGCTACGCGTACCAGATAGATGGGGCAGGTTTCACCGAGATCGTGGTCTTCGAGGCCATCTTGGGAACATAGAAGGTTGGCCATCGCACGCCATGCAGAAGAGGTATCACGACCCGAGACTTCGTCAGCCCGGAAGGGTCGTTGCCACTCAACCTGACGACGGCTCCAAGGAATGTGGAGCCGAGCGATCCCGGGTGACCGTTTGGTCGTCTCCCTCGTACCCCGCCGACCCTCCCCGACGAGCGCACGGTGCTGGGCGCAGCGCGACATCGTAGCTGTGGTCATCGGCCAGGTCGGAAGCGAACCCAGAGGCAAGGAGCTCCGGCGCCGTCTCGATGGCGGCATCGATCTTGAGGCCGAGGTTTTCGGTGAACCGGGCATCATTGGGTCGTCGAGGCTGGTTCGCGTAGCCGCCTATCACGACCCATCGTCCCGGCGCCGCTGCGAGCAGCCGGACGAGGAGGCGGTCGATCGCGAGCATGAGGTGCATCCGGCGCGGGACGACGGCGGCCTCGCGAGCCGCGTTGGTCATCCGGACAAGGAGACTGGTCCGTCGGCCAGCCGTCGGCCAGCCGGCGTCCCACCCGAACCCTTTGTCACAGCCGGGAACAGGCGAAGGGCAGGTGTCGCCGAATCTCGGCCAGGTCGCCGGGCGTGAGCATGGCCCGCGCTCGAGCATCAAGGACAGCCGAGACGAGCTGGTCGGGGTCGGCATGATTCGGTCGGATGTCCTCGCCGAGGGCGATCCGGGCCGCCAGCTC
>JACQEH010000190.1 GCA_016200675.1 Chloroflexota bacterium
CCGCGCCCGATCCTCGGTCACGATCTCGGTGACGAGGGCGGCCAGCGTCGGCATCGCGTCGAGGGTGAAGGTGATCCCGTTGGCAGCCAGCTCGTCGGCGCCCCACTCGCGGAAGAGGCCGCGGCCCGCCACGCCGCACATCTCGTCGTAGAGCTCGGGCCAGCCCACCTTCCGGCGCTGGTAGCAGAACCTGACGAACTCAATGGCTTCCGCCGAGAGCGCGCGGGCTGGCGCTGGGCGCGCGACCATCGATACCTCTCCTCCTGGTTCGAACGGCATGACGGGCTGGCGCGAGCACGGCGAGATGGACCGTGACCCGCGGCCGGACTGGGACTGGGGTGTCGGCGGACCCTCCTCCGTGGCTCGCAGCCGACATCCGAATGGTACGTCCGGAGCGGCCTCCCGAGGAAGGGGGCTTCTCCACCTTTTCGTCCACCAACTTATCCACAGGCCCGGGGCCGGGGTCGGCAGACGCCTTGGACGGGCGCCGGGAGGCGCCGCGGGCGGGCCTCACAACGTCCGGCGGGAGACCCCCAGGCCGGGCCGGTCGCCCAGCTGCCAGCGATGATCAGGCCCGAGCTCCAGGCCCTCGAAGGGATCGTCCGCCAGGAGGAGGCAGCCGTCCAGATCGGCCCAGTCGACGAGCGAGGCACAGGCCGCCGAGGCGGCGATCACCACCGACGTCTCCTCCATGCAGCCGAGGAAGGTCAGGAAGCCCAGCTGCCGGGCGCGGGCGAGCATGCGAGCGGCCGGCCCGGGTCCGCCGACCTTGGCCAGCTTCACGTTGACCCCGGCGACGACGCCGACGAGGCCCTCGAGGTCCTCGTCCGTAACGCATGACTCGTCGGCCACGATCGGTAGGTCGGACCGGTCCTGGAGGTCCGCGAGCCAGTCGAGGCGGCGGGCCGGGAAGGGCTGCTCGACGAGCTCCACGCCGAGGGCGACGAGGTCCGGCAGCAGCTCGACCGCGACCTCGGGCGTCCAGCCGGTGTTGGCGTCGACGCGGATCGGACCGTCGTAGACCTCGCGGACCGCGCGGAGGGTGGCCACATCCGCCGGTCCGCCGCACTTGATCTTGAGAGCCGGGAAGTGGGCGGCGCGCTTCGCCCGTTCGGCAACGATCGCCGGCTCGTCGAGGCCCAGCGTGAAGTCGGTGGGCCGGATCTCGGGCGAGAGGCCCAGGAGGTCCCAGACGGGGCGCCCCGTGACCTTGCCGACGAGGTCGTGGAGGGCGCTGTCGATCGCGCACTTGGCCCCGCCATTCCAACGGATCGCCCGGTCCATCGCATCGCCGGCGGCGCGGAGACCCTCGGGCGACGGGTCGGGCTCGCCGATTGCCTCGAGGAGGAGCGGGTAGACCGCGGCCATCGTCTCCGGCGTGTCGCCGTAGTAGCGGTCCGGGTAGCCCTCGCCGAGCCCGACGAGGTCCGGGAACCGGTCGTCCCCGAGCTCCACGACGACCGTCGTCACGAAGCGCCCTGCGCCGTGCTCCGAGCGGGCGATCCTGAACGGCTCGCGGAGGCGCAGCTGGAGCGTCTCGTGGCGGATCCGGAGGGTCAACCGCTGCCCCGCGCGTCGTTCTCGCGGACCCAGGGCAGGCCGTCGACGGCGGCGTGGATGGCCGCCCACAGGCCGTCGGCGCCGAAGCGGACCGGGTCCGCGACGGGCAGCCCTGTCTCGGCCGCGATCTCCCCGATCACGCGCCGGGCGTCGGCCTCGTCGGGGTAGAGCGAGGTGTTGAGGGCGATCGCGACCACCTTCGCGGGGGCGATCATGCCGGCCACCTCCTCGTGGAGGGCGATGAAGGGCTTGAGCCGGGCGATCGGGAACGAGACATCCGGCAGGTGGTCGAAGTCGTGGGCCGCCATGCCCGGCTTGTGGACCATGACCATGGCCTGGGGCGTCGCGCCGTGGATCAGCCCGAGGGTCACCGACGAGTAGGCAGGGTGGTCGAGCGAGCCCTGGCCCTCCACGATGATCCACCGACCTCGCGACTCGGCCTCGCCCACCATCCACTCGACGGTGCCCTGGACGAAGTCACTGATCACCCGGTCGACGGCCACGCCCCAGCCGTCGATCATCATCCCCGTCTGGCCCGTCGGCACGAAGACGGCGGCGTCGTCGGCCTTCAGGGCCGCCTTCCGCAGCTCGAGCGCGACCGACATCTTGCCGATCGCGCAGTCGGTGCCGACCGTCAGGATCACCCGAGAGCCCGGCGCGTGACGGCGCCCGACGGCGGTCTCCTTGCGCTCGGGTGGCCGCCGGAAGTCGACGATCGTGGAACCCGACGCCGCCGCGGCCGCCGCGAACTCGGGATCGTCGCCGAGGAAGGTGTGGAGCCCGGAATGGACGTCGAGGCCGGCCCGGAGGGCCTCGAGGATCGTCGCCCGCCAGTCGTCGGGCAGCTTGCCGCCGGTCGGGGCGATGCCGATCAGGAGGGTGTCGGGACGGACGGCCATCGACATGGCCTCGGCCAGGCTGGCCACGATCGGGATGTCCCGGTCGGGCAGGATCGAGGACACGTTCTGGCCCGCCCTGGTCGAATCGATGACCGCCACGACGTGGTCGGGCCCGTAGCGGATGACGCCGACGGCGGTCTTGCCGTGATGGAAGCCGAAGTTGCCCTCGGCGAGGATCGCGAGGCGTCGAGGCGTGGCTGCGGTCATGGTCCGGCAGTGTACGGGAACGGGAAACGCCCCCGACGAGCGGGGGCGTCAGGGCTGCCGGATGTGGTACCGCATATCGGATTCGAACCGATGATCTCCGCCTTGAGAGGGCGGTGTCCTGGGCCTCTAGACGAATGCGGCACGGACGCGCGGATCGGTCCGCGAGACGGCGGATGATACCAAACGGGGCCGCGACCAGCCGTCAGAGGCGATTTGCCTCGAGGAAGGCCCGGATCGCGTCGGCGACCTGCCCGTAGCTCTGCTCCCCGAGGACCAGGCCGTAGTGGGAGTGGGCCCCGAACGGCTCGTAGGGTGCCTCCAGCCACTCGGCGAGGCGCTCCGCGAACTCGACCGGCACCTGGCGGTCGAGCCCGGCCCCGATGACGAGCCGGGGAACGCCCTCCAGGGCCGCCCGGTCGATGCGGATGCCGCGACGCATGGCCCGTCGCGCCCGACCGGATTCGTGGGGCTTCTGGCCCATGAGGTGCTGGATCCGGAGGATGTCGGCGATCGTCAGGTCGCGATGGTCCCGCTGGAGCCGTTCCGGCAGCGTCTCCCAGCCGATGAGCGACTTGCCGAAGAGCTCGGGGATCTCGCGAAGCTCGTGCTGGTGGGCCGGCAGGCGAAGGTCGCCCGGGACCTCCGACGCCACGAGGACCGGCCGGCCAGGGGCTGGCGCTCGGCGGCTTTCAGCGCCAGCAGGCCGCCCATGCCGTGGCCGACGACGACGACGCCCGGCCCGATACGCCGCATCACGGCCGCGACGTCGTCGACGAAGAGCTCGAAGGAGAGCTCGGCGGGATCCGCCGTCTGGCTCCAGTGGTGGTTGCGGAGGTTGAGGGCGTGGCCCTCCCAGCCGCGCCCCGCGAAGTAGGCGAGGTAACGCTCCCAGACCCAGGAGCCGCCGAGCTCGCCGTGGACGAAGAGGAGCGGCTTGCGGCGGGAACGGCGCTCGGGCAGCCAGGACTCGACGTAGACGCCCCGATCGGCGAGCTCGATCTCGTCCTTCCGGATGGGGCGGCCGCTGATCGGTGCGACCTGCGAGCGGGCGAGGAGGTCGTCGGGCGTCGTGTCGGGCATGCTCAACCTTCCAGGAGGTTCAGGACGAGGCCGGTGATGGCCTTGGGGTGGATGTAGGTGCTCTTCTGGGGCATGACGTCGCCCTCCGCGGCGACCGCGATGATCTCGCGCGCGGGCGTGGCGTCGAGAAGGAAGGCGGCGTCGGCGCCGTCGATCCCGGCGTCGACCATGGCGATGGCCGCCGCCGCATCCTTCGTATACGTCAACCGTTCGCCCGCCGCAACCGCCGCCGCATCAAGGCCCGCGCAGGCCTCGAGGGCGGCGCCGAGGACCGACACGTCAAGGCGGCGAACGGCCGGGCCACCGGGCGGCAGCCAGCCCTCGATCGCCGCTCGGCGGGCACGCAGGACCGCCCCGCCGGCGCGGGTCCACAGCCCGAAGCGGCCCTCCCCGCCGGGGGTCGCGCGGGGCTTGGGACCGAAGGTCGCGACGAGC
Source organism: Chloroflexota bacterium (assembly GCA_016200675.1). Lineage (GTDB taxonomy): Bacteria > Chloroflexota > Limnocylindria > Limnocylindrales > CSP1-4 > UBA5189. Next base: position 4,182 of record JACQEH010000190.1, read on the forward strand.
TCGCCGCGAGCAACGTCGGCCCGGATGTCGAAGAAACCGGCGAGCTCCCGTCGCAGGCGGTCCACGCCGTCGTCGCCGAGCGCTCGCAGGACACGATGGGTCGGCAGGACGAGGATCGGGCCGGCGACGGGCTCCAGGAGGAGCATCAGCACGAAGTCGGATCCGGCCAGGTCTGCTTCCGGATCGGCCGGGCCGGCACGCCGCTCGGCCTGGAAGCGGAGGGCCGTCTCGTAGCGATGATGCCCATCGGCGATCGTCAGCGGGACGCGAGAGGCGGCATCGGCCAGGGCCTCGGCCCGGCCGTCGGTCCCGGCGACGAGGACCCAGAGGCGGTGGAGGTCCCCGGCATCGTCCCTTGCCTCGACCGTCGGCGGCCCGCCGGCGACGGCCTCGAGGATGGAGGCGACACGGCCGGACGGATCCTCGTACATGGCGACGACGGGACTGGTGTTCACGTTGGTCGCCCGGAGGAGGCGATAGCGATCCTCACGCGGTCCCGGCAGCGTCCGCTCGTGGGCCCGGATGCCCGAGCCGAACGGCTCCAGCCCGACGCGGGCGAAGAAGCCCCGGCGGACGAGCGCGGCTCCACCCCCCGAGACGGCAAACTCCTGCTCGTAGGCGTAGATCGCCGGGCGCGGGTCCTGCCGGACAGCCCCCTCCCCCCGCCACGCACCCAGCTGCCGCGCCGCCCGGCGGTAGCGGTCGTCGGGATCCGGCTCTCCCGCCTCCGGAGCAGGGAAGTCGAGCCGCACGACGTTCCGAGGGTCCCTGGCGAGGAGCCGTCGTCGCTCGTCGTCCGAGATCACGTCGTAGGGCGGGGCGATGACGCGACCGACGTCGCCGACCACCTCGGGGGCGTAGCGGAGCGCGCGAAAGGGTCGGATGACGGGCACGAAGACCTCGAACTCGGACCGGCACGGGCGCCGGGCGCGCCGCCACCTTTCGGAGAATCCACGGGGGACCGCATCGGGCGCTGGCACCCGGATCGTACGATAGCCCCGGCCGGGCCGCGATCGGCCTCGATTTCGGGCGACGGCGCAACTTTTGCCCGGACCCCCGCGTCGATGGAGCGACCGTCAGCAGGACAGCAGGAGTCGCCGTGCACGTCGCGCCCGCCCTCCCGCGTCGCGTCGTCCGCTGGCTCCGCTTCGCCGGCGCCTCGATCCTCGCGCTGGGCCTGCTCGTCGGACCGACGGCACCCCCTGCGAGCGCCGCCGGCCCGATCACGATGAGCGCCACGGTCCTCCTCCAGGGCCATGCCCGGGTCGGCTCCTGGATGGCGATCCGGGTCGAGCTGTCCAACTCGGGGCCCGCCGTCAAGGGAGAGCTGCAGCTGGCGGGCGGGACCAGTGGTCGCACGCGATTCTCCGTCCCGGTCGACCTCCCGACCACGGCCCGCCAGGCCTACCTGCTGCACGCCCAGCCGCCATCCTTCGGGCGGTCGGTGAAGGTCGAGCTGGTGTCCGGCGATCGCACGATCGCAGGCTCCGACGTCGGCTTCGTCGTGCACGACGCGGCCCAGCTCGTGGTCGGGATCGTCGCCGAGAAGCCCGACGGCATCATTCGGGAGCTGAACCTCGGCGCCGGCTCCAACGGTCTGGCCCCGGCCATCGTCTCGCTCGGCGTGGCCGACCTCCCCGACCGCCTCGAAGCGTGGGGGACGCTCGACCGGCTCATCTGGCAGGACATCGACAGCAGCTCGCTGACGCCACAGCAGCTGACCGCCCTGCGCGGCTGGATCGCCGGCGGCGGGCGCCTGGTGATCGTCGGCGGGAGCGCCGGCATCGGGACCCTGTCGGGGTTCCCTGACGACCTCCTGCCCTTCCGGCCGTCGACAACGATCGACATCGCGCCGGCCACCATCAGCAGCCTCGTCGGCCTGCCGCCGCTCGGGTCGAGCGACGTCCCGGCCTTTGCCGGCGCCCTGACCGGCGGCCAGGCCCTCGCAACCTCCGGCGACCGGGCCGTCGCCGCCGACCTCGACTACGGGTCCGGCAGCGTGACCGTGGTCGGCTTCGACCCGACGAGCTCATGGCTCGCGACGAGCCGCGACGTCGACACGCTGTGGCGACGCTTCCTGCCCCAGCGGACGACGGGCGGCCCGGTGGTGACGTCCGATGACAGCCAGATCGTGAGCGCGGTCAGCCAGCTCGCCTCGCTGGCCTTGCCGCCCATCGGCGGGCTGATCCTCCTCCTCGGCGGCTACATCGTCCTGATCGGGCCGCTCAACTACCTGGTCCTCAAGCGCCTCGACCGGCGGGAGCTGGCGTGGCTGACCATGCCGGCCCTGATCGTCGTCTTCGCCGTGGTCGCCTACGTCTTCGGGACCACTCTGCGGGGCACCGACGTCATCGTCAACGAGGTCGCGGTGGTCCGCGGGGCGCCCGGCGCCACCGAGGGTGCAGCCCAGGTCTACGTCGGGGTGTACTCCCCGTCCCGGAGCTCGTACGACATCCAGTTCCCCGGCAGCGCCCTCCTCGCCGCGCCGCTCTCAGGCGAGTTCACGGGCAACGGCGATCCGACCGCCCTCGACCTGGTCCAGGCCGACCCGGCGCTCGTTCGCGGCCTTGCCGTGGGCTTCTCCTCGCAGCGCACCGTGCGGGCCGACGCGCCGGCGGCCGTGCCCCTCGTGCGTGCCAGCCTGGCCTTCAAGGACGGCCTCATCGGCGGCACGATCACCAACGCCTCGAGCGTCACCCTCGAACACGTCGCGGTCGTCCTCGGCTCGTCGGTGGTCGTCGTCGGTGACATGGCCGCCGGCGCCGTGCAACCCGTCTCCCTGCGTCCGTCGGGCAACCAGCTGTTCCAGCCGCTGTCCGACCAGATCTTCGGGCAGGCCTCCTTCGGCGACTCGTCCGGCATCAACGAGGACAGCCTTCGCCAGCGGGTTCGGCGTTCCGTCGTCGACCAGCTCACCTTCAACCCCCAGTTCGGCAACGCCGGCCCGCTGACCAGCAGCGGCCCGGTGATCCTGGCCTGGGGCCGGAGCCAGATCCTGGACGTCAGGGTCTCCGGGCAGAACGCCCGCCGCAGTGCCAACGCCCTCTACTACCTGCCGGTCGGGATCGACGTCAGCGGCGCGACGACCTTCAGCAGCGACCTCATCTCGTCGACGATCGTCTCGTCGGACGCGGCGTTCTTCAGCAAGGATCCCTTCAACCTGAACATGGGCGCCGGCTCGGCGACCATCGCCTACCAGCCGATCCCCTTCGGCGGGACGATCGCCGCCTCGGATGTCCAGTTCTCCCTGAACGGGGCGGCTGTGCCGGCGGCGGGCGCCGTGGCGCTCGAGCCCCTCACGGCGGCCCCGCTGACGTGCAGGGACCCGGCCAACACCACCCCAGTCGGCTGCGTCGCCCCACGCCTCGACGGGATCCCCGAGATCGAGGTCTTCGACGTCAGGGGCGGGGCGTGGGTCCGCCTCCCGCATGTGACCCAGAATGCGACGTATGCGCTCAAGGACCCGGCCCGCTACGTCGACCCGTCGACCGGCGAGGTGCTCGTCCGGTTCGTCAACAGCTCGGCGGACCAGGGCATCGGGTTCCAGTTCCAGCTGTCGATCAGCGGGGTGATCTCGTGACGACGATCGTCCGGACCGAGGGCCTGGTGAAGCGCTACGACCGGACCGTGGCGATCGCCGGCGTGGACCTCGACATCGCCGAGGGCGAGATCTTCGGCCTGGTGGGGCCCAACGGGGCCGGCAAGACGACGACCCTGCGAATCCTCGCGACCCTCCTGGAGCCGACCTCGGGCCAGGCGGAGATCGCCGGCTGGTCGGTGAACCGAAACCCCAACGAGGTCCGGCGCGTCCTCGGCTTCATGCCGGACGTCTTCGGGGTCTACGACGACATGCGCGTCTGGGAGTACCTGGACTTCTTCGCCCGCTGCTACGGCCTGCCCGCCGCCGCTCGCAGGCGGATCATCGGCGATCTCCTCGACCTCGTCGACCTTGCCGACAAGCGCGAGACCTACGTCCAGGGCCTGTCGCGGGGCATGCAGCAGCGCCTCTGCCTGGCCCACGCTCTCGTCCACGACCCGCAGGTCCTGCTCCTCGACGAGCCGGCTTCGGGCCTCGATCCGCGAGCCCGCGTCGAGCTCCGGGAGCTCCTCCGCGAGCTCCGAACCCTCGGCAAGACGATCCTCATCAGCAGCCACATCCTGCCCGAGCTGGAGGAGCTGTGCACCTCCGTGGCGATCGTCGACAGCGGCCGCGTCCTCGCCTCGGGCCGGATCTCCGACATCGAGCAGCGGCTGCGCGTCGGGTCCGTCCTGCGGGCCCGTGTCCTTGCCGATGGCGAGACCCTGGAGGCGGCGCGCGGCTGGTTCGCGGCCCAGCCGGAGGTCGCCTCGGCGGCGATCCTGCGCGACGGCACCATCGAGATCGGCTTCCGTGGCGACGAGCCCCAGACGGCCGCCCTCCTCCGGGATGCCGTCGCCGGGGGCCTCGCCATCGCCAGCTTCTCGCGAGCGGCCAGCGATCTCGAGGAGCTCTTCCTGCAGGTCACCGGGCACGAGGAGTCCACGCCCTCGGAGGTCTCGTCATGATCGCCGCGCTGCGGGCCCGGCGGCCGCGGATCTCGATGCCCGGCATCACCGCCATCGGCGTCAAGGAGCTCCGGGGCCGGATGCGCGGACGGCGGGCGTTCGTGTCCGTCACCGTGTACGTCCTGATCGTGGCCGGCTTCACCTGGATGGTCGGTCGAATCCTCGAGGACAGCGCCCGCCAGCAGTTCGGCTTCAATCCCCAGTTCCAGTCGGCGTCGATCGGGCGCGGCATCTTCGCCGCCCTGATGTTCCTGCAGACCCTGATGATCTCCGTCCTCGCCCCGGCCTCGACCGCGGGAACGATCAGCGGCGAGCGGGAGCGCCAGACGCTCGACCTCCTCGTCGTCACGCCGATCTCGTCGGTCGCCATCGTCGTCGGCAAGCTCCTGAGCTCGCTGACCTGGGTGTTCGTCCTCATCACGGCCTCGATCCCCGTGGCCGCCCTGGTCTTCGTCTACGGCGGCGTGGCCCCCGACGACGTCCTGCGCGGCTACCTCGTCCTCTTCGTCACGGCCATCGCCTTCGGCGCCCTCGGCACCTTCTTCTCGGCGCTCGTCCGACGGAGTGGCGCCGCGACGGGCCTGACCTTCGTCGCCGTCCTCGTCTCGACGGTCGGGCTCTCCTTCATCTGGGTCTTCCTCCGTGCCTCCTCCGCCTTCCAGGTCAACGCCGCGGGGGTTCCGACGGCCGACCGGCCGGCCGAGGCCCTCGTCTACCTGAACCCCTTCGTGGCCCAGGTCGACGTCGCCTGCGGGGCCGAGGGAGGGACGGGAAGCTGGTGCCAGATCATCGCCGAGGTCACCGGTGATCCGAGCGTCGTGAACCAGGGCGGCGGGGTCGTGGCGCCGGTGGCCGTGCCTCTCGGCAAGGGCGGCGTCGTCGTGAACGGCGGCGCCCCGGTGGTCGTGAACGACGTGGCGCCGACCATCGGGGGCCAGCGGGACCGCTACTGGCCACGCTCTGTCCTGGTCCTCCTCCTGCTGGCCCTGGCCCTCACGGCGGCCGCCGTCCAGCTCATCACACCGACGCGACGCTGGCGACCGACGAGGCCCCGTGTGCGGCGGGGCAGGCGGACCGAGGGCACGCTGTGACGGCGCCCGGACGGCAGCCGCTGCTGGCCGCGGTCCGGCGGGCGTCGGGCCGCCGCGAACACGCCCTCGACCCCGAGCTCCAGGTCCCGGCCGACCCTCGTCTCGTGGTCGCAGGACCCCTCGACCCGGAGCTGGATCGCATCCGGGTGGGCCTTCGCGGCCACCGGCGCCGGTTGTGGACGCGACGCATCGTGCGCCGGGCCTGGATCGCCCTCGCCGTCGCCGTCGGCAGCGAGCTCGTCCTGGCCATCGGCGTCCGCCTGTGGCCGATCGAGGACGGCCCGGCACTCGCGACGCTGATCGTCGTCGGTACACACGGCCGTCGAGGTCTGGCGCGCGCGCTCATGGGCTCGGTTGCCGAGGCGACCGTTCGCTACGCGCGTTGCCCCGTCGTGGTCGTCCCACCGTGCGAGGAGAGGCCGGAGATCAAGATCGAGCCG